>JAPCJI010000010.1 GCA_027887005.1 Nitrososphaerota archaeon | reverse complement strand
TCGTTCGCCGATTCGTTCGCCCTGCCTTCGATGAACACGCCCCCCTTCCTCGAGTCGGTGATCTGCGCCTCGGTCTTCATGCAGGTCGTGTTGACAGAGATGCTGTCGTGGTAGGGGAGCCTGAGCTTCCAGTCCTTCAGGCCGTGGTACTTCACCAGCGCCTGCATGGTAAACGCAACAGCCCTGTAGGTGGCCAGGGTCAGCTCACCTGAATCTCCAACGCCCCAATTGTCCGGGGGTCCCTCAGGCACGCTACGAGCCTCGCCGGAATGTCCCTCGCCGCGGCCGCAGCACCCAACGCGATCGTCCTGTCGCTTGTGAACCGGCTCTTCCTAATCACAATGTCCCGTGGATGAGAAAGGGTAAGGCTCGGGTCTCCCTGGGCTGTGAACTGAAACCTCTCCTCTCCGGCCCGCAGGATGAATGTTACCTTCGACCCTCTGCGACGAATGGCCTGCTTGAAAGGTTCGCTGAGCCCTGCACACCCTTTGGAAGCACCTACCCCTATTATACAGTCTCCCCTCGGAGTGAGGTGCTCCTCAGTCGTAACTTCGATCGTGGTGGGATGAAGGGAGCTCACCATCGGGTGTCCCCTGAACAGGACTGTCTCCGTCTGAATTTCCACGGGGACGAACGCAGCTCGTTGTACTGGCTTCACCTACGCACCCCCCTGCGGTTGTATCCCGTTGCAGTGGGAGCACCTCACCCCGCCTATGGGCACTAGGGAGGTGCAGAAGACGCAGAACCTGTATCCATCGGGGGGGCGCACCTGGCCGCGCCCTTCGGGGAGCCAGAATGCGACGGCCGACATTATCCCACCTCCGACCACCATCGGGAATCCCCAGACCGAGAAGATTGGGAGTTCCAGAAAATAGAAGGCGGCCCCCGTAGCCATGACGAGGAGGCCTGAACCGAGCAGCGGCGGACGCATGCCATCGACTGGCAGGTGATGTCTTTATAGATTCGACAGTCCTTAGGCCCATTGTTTCCGTGACCACCGAATACGAGCGACTCCTCTCATCAATGGTCCTGGAGAGGAAGGCCAAACTAGCGGGGCTGACCGGGAAGAAGGGGAAGGCCAAGGAGTTGGCCGCGATGGTCTCAGACATCAGATCTATCGAGGTCGAACTCCAGCGGTATCAGCAGGGAATGGCGATCTTCAGGACGAAGAACCTGCCGAAGGTGGGCAGGTGGGGCAAGGCCGAGGCCGAAGAGAAGAAGGAAGAAACCCCAACCAGTTGACGCTGCTCCTCTCCGAGAGGGATGTCGAAGGCCTCCTCAAGATGGACGAGGTCGTCTTCAGCGTCGAGGAAGCGTTCCGACGCCAGTCCGAGGGGGAAGCCGAGAACTTCATGCGGACGCGGACCAAAGGAAGGGCATCGATCCTCAGCGTCATGCACGCCTCGCTTTCCTACCTGGGTAGGGGTGGGCTGAAGTGCTACACTTCGTCGAGGAAAGGGACCAGGTTCGCGTTCATACTCTTCGACTCTTCCGATTCCAAGCCCCTTGCAGTGATGGGGGCCGACGTCCTAGGCCGATACAGGACCGGCGCGGCCTCCGCAGTGGCCACCAAGCACCTCTACGGCAGGAGGTCAGCCCGGCTCGCCGTCTGCGGCTCGGGGAAGCAGGCGCTCACCCAGGTCCTTGCTCTGGCTTCGGTCGTCTCAGTCCACGAGGTAAGGGTCTGGAGCCCCACCAGAGAGCACCGAAAGTCCTTCGCTGAAGCCTTGGGAGCCCGCGGGTTTGACTCCACCGCCTTCGACTCCGCCGCAGAGGCCCTCGAAGGCGCGGACGTAGTGTCGGCAATCACCTCGTCGACCCAGCCTTTCATCGACGGGGTGTCGATCAGAAAAGTGTCCCACCTCAACATCTGCGGGTCGAACACCCCGGACCGCTTTGAGATCGCCCCCTCCGCACTGGGCGCCTTCGGCACCATAGTAGTCGACGACCTTGCCCAGGCAAAGGTCGAGTACGGAGACCTGATCCAGGGGGTGAAGGCAGGCACGACGGACTGGGGGAAGATGGTAGAGCTGAAGGATGTAGTGGGAGGAAGGATGAAACCCAGGGGAAAGACCTTGTTCAAGTCCGGGGGCGTCGCGCTCGAAGACGTGGCCGTGGGAAGCATGGTCTACGACAAGGCCGTGAAGACCGGCCGCTTCAGCAGCTTTGAATTCGAACTCGGCTGACCGGCGCCTAGCCCATCGGAGGCATGCCGCCCATTCCGCCGCCGCCTGGCGGCATCGGGGGCGCCCTCATCTTGCTGGCCGCGATTACGTCGTCAATCCTCAGGATCATCGAAGCCGCCTCGGTTGCCGCTCGGAGGATCTGAAGCTTCACCGCCAGGGGCTCCCAGATTGACTTTGCATACATGTCCGCCACCTTCCCGTTCATGGCGTCTACCCCGTACCACTTGCCCTCCTTTCCGTGCCTGGCCCTGAGGTCCACCTGAGTGTCAATTGCGTCCATCCCAGCGTTCTCGGCCAGAGTCATGGGGACCGACTCCATGGCATCGGCGAACTTCAGCGCGGCCAGCTGCTCTCTTCCGGACAACTTCTGTGCCCAAGCCCTCAGCTGGACTGAGACTTCTTCCTCGGGTGCCCCTCCGCCTGCGACTATCGCTGGAAGTTCCACAACGTCCTTCGTCACCATCAGGGCGTCGTGCAGCGCCCTCTCCGCCTCGTCGACTATTCGCTGAGTCCCGCCTCTCACGAGCACTGTGACCGCCTTCGGGTTCTTGCACCCCTCGATGAAGACCCACTTGTCATCCTCTATCTTCCTCTCTTCAACAGTCTTCGCGTATCCGAGGTCCTTCGCCGTAAGGTCGTCGAGGTTGGTGACCATCCTCGCTCCTGTAGCCTTCGCAAGCTTCGACATGTCGCTCTCCTTGACCCGCCTCACCGTCAGAATCCCTTGCTTTGCTAGGAAGTGCTGGGCCAGGTCGTCGATCCCCTTCTGGCAGATGAGCACGTTCGCCCCTGACTCCTTGACCTTCTGGACCATCCCCTTCAGGATGTTGCTCTCCTCGTCCATGAACTGCTGCATTTGTTCAGGGTCGTTGATCCTGATTTCTGCGGAGAACTCGGTCTTCTCTATCTCCAGGGCTGAGTTGATCAGAGCAATCTTTGCCTCTTCTATCTTCTTGGGCATTCCTGAGTGGACCACCTCTTTGTCCAGGACTATTCCCTTGATCAGCCGTGTGTCTGTAATGGAGCCTCCGGGCTTCTTCTCCACCTTGACGTTGTCGATGTCAACCTTGAACCCCTTCTCCGCCTTATCTGCGACGAGGAGGATGGCGTCCACGACCACGCCCGCGAGGTGAGGCGAGTCTTCGTTGACCAACTTCGTCAGCATGCTGGTGTTCGCTATCTTGAGCAGGTCCGCCCTGCTGGTCGGGTCGACCTTCTCAGCCATTTCTTCCAGGATGCTCTGGGCCTTCTCCGCTGCCCTGGAATACCCCTCCACTATCACCACGGGGTGAACGTCCTTGTCTATCAGGTCCTCAGCCTTCTCCAGGAGCGCCCCTGCGAAGACCACTGCAGACGTCGTCCCGTCTCCAACCTCGTTGTCAGTCGCCTTGCTTATCTCCACCATCATCTTCGCTGCCGGATGCTGGATGTCCAGTTCCTTCAGCATCGTGGCGCCGTCGTTGGTGATCGTGACGTCTCCCATCGAGTCGACCAGCATCTTGTCCATCCCCCTGGGTCCCAGTGAAGTCCTGACGACCTCGGCTATGAGCTTCGCGGCCGATATGTTGTTCCTTTGAGCCTCTCGACCTCTGGACTCGCCGGAGCCTTCCTTCAGAATGATTACTGGCTGGCCTGTGGCTGACATATGTCTCGCCTCGGTATACAACCACATGGTTATATGTGTTAGGGCGTCCGAGGCCTCTCTCGAACAGTCCGTCGCATCCTGGACGGAAGCCTGCCAGGAGCGCCCGCGCAAAGTCTTAAGAACGGTTCTTGAAGCGATTTTCCCCGGTCAATGTCCTCCGTCCCTCTCTCCAAGAAGGTCGCCGCAGAGTTCGTAGGCACCTTCGTCTTCATCATCGTCGGCGCAGGCTCCGCTATCGGCGCCTACTCCCTCGGGAAGCAGGATCCCGCATCCTCTCTCTTGGTTGCGGCCCTTGGAAACGGCCTGGGCCTTGCCATGGCAGTCTCCGCGACCATGGGCACCTCCGGTGGCGTCCTGAACCCCGCGGTCGCGCTCGGGCTCCTGGTGGGGAAGAAGCTGGCCCCCAGGGACCTTGTCCCGTACATCCTGGCCGAACTCGGGGGCGCCATCCTCGCCGGACTCGTGCTGGTAGGTTCCTTCCCGTCGCCGATCGGGTCTCCGGTCAACTGGGGGGCTCCCACCCTCAGCCAGATGCTGAGCTCCTGGCAGGGCATCGGGATCGAAGCTCTCCTGACGTTCATCCTGGTGATCGCAGTCTACGGGACGGCCGTCGACCCCAGGGCTCCCAAGATCGGCGGCCTTGGCATCGGGCTCGCGGTAATCGCAGATGTGCTCCTGGGGGGCAACCTGACAGGCGCGGCGATGAACCCGGCCAGGGCCATGGGCCCCATGATTGCCGGTGGATTCCTCCCGAGCTACTGGTACATCTACTGGGTCGGCCCGGTAATCGGCGCTCTGGCGGCGGGCCTCGTCTACGCTTTCGTCATTGAGAGCAGACAGTAGAGAGGGTCGGGAATAAATACGGCCTTCGAAAGGCGCTCTGATTCATTGAAGTCGTCCATGGTCAAGTTGACGAGAGAACAGGCTAGAGAGGTCCTGGGCAAGGTCGACGCCGCTCTAGGGGAGTCCAAGGGCCGCGAGGCGAGAGAGCGCGTCGCAAAGACTTTGAATTCAATTGTCCCGACATATTCCTGGGTCGGCATCTACGCTGTCGAGGGAAAGGACCTCGTCCTCGACGCCTGGGCAGGGCCAGCTGCGACCGAGCACACCCGCATACCAATCGGGAAGGGCATCTGTGGATTCGCCGCGAAAGCCGGGAGGACGGAGATAGTCTCGGACGTCAGCAAGGACCCGCGCTATCTTCAGTGCTTCCTCTCCACAAGGGCTGAGATAGTCGTCCCGATCTTCAACGGAACCAGCGTAGTGGGGGAGATAGACATCGACAGCGACCAGCTCGACGCCTTCTCCACCCTGGACAGGGAGCTGCTCGAGGCGGTCGCCAGGAAGACCAGCGAACGCTGGTCCGCATGAGACAGAGCGTATAACCTATGTTATACGTTTAAAAGGCAGATTTGCGGAGTTTCGATTCCAAACCATGAAGCTCGAAATCAAGGACCTTCACGCATCCGTGGAAGGAAAGGAGATCCTAAAGGGCGTGAACCTGACCGTCGCACAGGGAGAGACACACGCGCTGATGGGGCCCAACGGGTCGGGCAAGAGCACCCTCGCCTACACCCTCATGGGGCACCCGAAGTACCAGGTCACGTCCGGACAGATTCTCATCGACGGCGAGAGCATCGCCGGCCTTTCTCCCGACAAGCGGGTCAGGAAGGGGCTCTTCCTCGCGTTCCAGTATCCAGTCAGCGTTCAGGGAGTGAGCATGTTCTCGTTCCTCCGGGCCGCCTACAACAACTCGAGGCCTGCGGGTTCGGAGACTCCCACAATATTCGATTTCAAGGAAACCGTCGCCGAGAAGCTAAAGATGCTGAGCATGGACGAGTCATTCCTGACGCGGTATCTGAACGAAGGGTTCTCGGGGGGGGAGAAGAAGAGGGCGGAGATCCTACAGATGGCGCTGATGCAGCCGAAGTTCGCAGTCCTGGACGAGACGGACTCCGGGCTGGACATCGACGCCCTGAGGATCGTGGCCGAAGGCATCAACAAAGTCTCTGGCCCTGAAATGGGCACCCTGCTTATCACCCACTACCAGCGGATCCTGAAGTACGTCAAGCCGCAGTTCGTGCACGTCCTGCACCAGGGGAGGGTCATCAAGTCGGGGGGAGAAGAGCTGTCGCGTCTCCTCGAAGAGAAGGGGTACACCTGGATAGAGGGCTACGGTGGCGAGGAAGAAATCGCCCCGGCGACCCCATAACCCTTTTAACTGGGAAAATAACCTATGTTATATTCGAGTGTGAGACGTTAGTGCCCACCAAGGTAGACATCGTAACTGAAGATTACAAGGAGAAGTACGGTTTCAGCGACCCCATCGAGGAGTACGCGGTCAAGGGGGTCAAGGGGCTCAGCGAGAGGGTTGTCCAGGAGATAGTCCGCCTCCACGACGAGCCTGCCTGGATGGAGCAGACCAGGATGAAGGCACTCAAACACTTCCTTGACCGGAAGGCCCCCGCATGGGCGCCGGAGCTCGCCGACATCGACTACCAGGACTTCTACTACTACGCAAGGCCGACCAAGAAGGCTGCCGACTCCTGGGACCAGCTCCCGGCGTACATCAAGAACACCTACGACAAGCTGGGGATCGGAGAGGCGGAGAAGAAGTTCCTCGCGGGTGTGGGAGCCATCTACGAGAGCGAGGCCGTCTACCACAGCATCCAAGGAGAGCTTTCGAAGCAGGGGGTAGTATTCACCGACACCGTGACCGCCCTGAAGGAATATCCGGAAATCATGAAGAAGTACTTCGGCACCGTGGTCCCCTACCAGGACAACTACATCGCTGCCCTCCAGACTGCGGTGTGGAGCGCTGGAAGTTTCGTCTACGTCCCCGAAGGCGTCAAGGTCAGCATGCCTCTGCAGGCATACTTCAGGATAAACGAGCGGAACATGGGGCAGTTCGAACGGACCCTGATCGTCGGCGAGCCCTACAGCGAAGTCACCTACATGGAAGGGTGCAGCGCCCCGGTCTACTCGTCTCAATCTCTGCACTCGGCGATAGTCGAAATCATCGCCCAGAAGGGGTCGCTGGTGAAATACACGACGCTCCAGAACTGGTCGAGGGACGTCCTCAACCTCGTCACCAAGCGGGCCCACGCCTACGAAGACTCGACCGTCTCCTGGGTCGACTTCAACGGGGGCTCGAGGCTGACTAGGAAGTACCCGTCGATCTACCTGCTCGGACCGCGAGCCAAGGCCGACATCATCTCAGTGGCCTATGCAGGGGCCGGTCAGGTCCAGGACACAGGGGGCAAGGCCATCCATCTCGCCAGGGACACCACCTCCAAGATCATCTCGAGGTCAGTATCGAAGGACGGGGGGCACACGGCCTACAGGGGCCTCCTCCACATCGCGAAAGGGGCCAAGAACGTGAAATCGAGCGTGCGCTGCGACGCCCTGCTCATCGACGAGAGGAGCACGACAGCGACCTACCCGTACATGGAAATCCAGGAAGACGACGCGACAGTCACCCACGAGGCGAGCGTCGGAAAGGTCGGAGAGGAGCAGCTCTTCTACCTCATGGCCAGGGGAATCTCAGAGGGAGACGCCCTTAGCATGGTGGTAAATGGGTTCCTCGAACCGTTCGCCAAGGAGCTCCCAATGGCCTACGCCGTCGAGTTCAACCGCCTGATGTCCCTCGAAATGACGAACGCCGTAGGTTGAGGACCTGCGGTCGGGCATGATTCAGACATGTCGCAGACAGCATTGGGCTCTTTCGACGCTGACATGGTCAGGACGATCTCGGACTCTCTGAATGAACCCCGATGGCTGACCGACGCAAGGCTCGAAGCCTTCGCGGAGTTCGTGAAGCTTCCCCCCGAGAAGAACCCGCTCTACACGAAGTACGCCAGCATCTCTAGCTTCGACCTCGGGCAGTTCCGGCTTTCACCGGAGAAGACCCCTGTCGACTTCCGAAGTTTCTTCAGCGGCTTCCTCACTGGGAACGAGAGCAACATCCTCCTCCAGGGCAACGAGACCCAGGTCCACGCAGAGCTGGACGAGGAGACCTCCTCGAAGGGTGTGAAGCTCGTCTCAATACACGAGGCCCTCCAGACCGACGAACAGCTCGTCCGGAAGCTCTTCGAAAGCAGGCTCGTGAAGTCCGCAGCCGACAAGTTCGCAGCCTTCGTCAACGCCTTCTTCAACACCGGGACCTTCGTCCACGTCCCCCGGGACGTCGTCCAGGTCAAGCCCCTACGAAGGATGCTGCTGCTCGACTCTCCCAGGACCAGCATCATCGACCAGACATTCGTGGTCGCGGAAGAGGGATCTAAGCTCGTCTTCCTCGAGGAGCTCTATTCGAAGGGACCCTCCGGCCCTTCCCTGACTGCGTCGAACCTGGAGATCCGCGCAGGGCCCGGCTCCCATGTCGACTTCTCTTCCATCCAGCTCCTGGACCCTCAGGCCGTCCATGTCTCCAACCGCGCCATCGAGACAGCCAACGACTCCCGGGCGACGGTGAGCGCCCTCTCCCTCGGGGCTTCCGTCTCCCGCTCGAGGATGAACTTCCTCCTCAACGGTAGGGGTTCCCTGGCCGAGGGGTTCGAGATCTTCTTCACCGACTCGAAGCAGAGGTACGACTTCGAGACCAACCTCCTCCACAACTCCCCTGACACCACCGGCTCGACCCAGGCCCGGGGTGTCCTCAAGGGCGAATCCCAGACCATTTTCAAGGGCATGATCAAGATCGTCAAAGCGGCGAAGAACTCACGCTCCTACCTCGCGCACCACGCGATGATCCTCGAAAGGAGTGCGAGGTCCGACGCCATACCCGGACTCGAGATAGACAACAACGAGGTGAAGGCTACTCACTCCGCCTCCGTCGCCCAGATAGACGACGAGCAGCTGTTCTACCTCGAGGCAAGGGGCCTCCCTCCCGACGAAGCTAGGAAGATGGTCGTCCTCGGCTTCTTCGAGCCTGTCCTGTCGCGGGTCCCAATCGAACAGACGCGCGAGGGGGCCAGGTTCATGATCGAAGGCAAGTGGCAGGGTGAGAAGAGAAGACTCGTCGACAGGGAGACCCTCCTCGCCGCGACCGGAGAAACGACCCCCGAGGCAAAGCAGTCAGAAGACATCTTCGAGCGCCACTACAAGTATCGATGATCTTCATGGGAGAGTTCGTTCCCGCGATGAAGTCCTCCGACCTTGCCGAGGGCTCCATGGCCGGCCTGGACGTAATGGGGGTCCACGTCCTCCTCGCACGGATTGGGGGGGAAGTCTCGGCTGTGAGCGGCATCTGCACCCATGAAGAGACAGACCTTGGTCGGGGGTTCATGCTGGAGGACAGGGTCGTGTGCCCGCTGCACCTCTCTCAGTTCAGCCTGAAGACGGGCGAGGTCCAGAACCCGCCCGCGACCGTCCCCCTTCAGCGTTTCAATGTTAAAATAGAAGGCGAGACGATTTTCGTAGAGGTCTGAGAGGAGACAAGAAGTAATTTGCTCGAGACCGAGCCGCTCGATGTCGAAAGGATAAGGCAAGACTTCCCCATCCTTGGCAGGAAGGTTCACGGCAAGAGGCTGGTCTACCTCGACAACGCAGCGACCACTCAGAAACCGAAGCAGGTCATCGACGCGCTCGTAGACTACTACTCGCGGTACAACTCCAACGTCCACAGGTCCGTCCACACCCTTGGAGAAGAGGCGACGGCCGCCTACGAAGCTTCGAGAACGAAGGCGGCGCGCTTCATAGGAGCGTCCCCGAAGGAGCTTATCTTCACGAGGGGAACAACCGAGGCGACCAACCTCGTCAGGTTCGCCTGGGGGGAGAAGTATGTGAAGGAGGGCGACCTGCTGGTTACCACGCTTATGGAGCACCACAGCAACATCGTGCCCTGGCAGCTCCTCGCCAAGCACAGGGGAGCCACCCTGAAGTTCGTGGGTCTCCAGACTGACGGGACCCTGGACATCGCCACCTACGAAGAGCTCCTGAAGGAGTCCCCGAGGTTGGTGGCAGTCACACATTGCTCGAATGTCCTAGGCACGATAAACGATGTTGCGAAAATCTGCTCGATGGCGAAACGAGCAGGCGCGACCAGCATTGTGGACGGAGCACAAGCGGTCCCCCACATGCCCGTGGACGTTTCGTCGATAGGCTGCGATTTCTACGCCTACTCCGGCCATAAGATGCTTGGGCCCACGGGAATCGGCGCCCTCTTTGGCCGAGAGGAGCTGCTCCAGGAGATGGAGCCCTTTCAGGGAGGGGGAGAGATGATCCGGGAAGTCTTCCTGGACCATTCCACCTGGAATGACGTGCCCTACAAGTTCGAGGCAGGGACCGTCAACATTGCCGACTCGATCGGGCTCGGGGCGGCCATCGACTACCTAGCTGGGCTGGGGATGGGAAAGGTGAGGGAGCACGAACTCTCGCTTCTGAAGTACACGGCCGAGACGCTGTCAAAGCTCAAGGGTTTCCATGAATACGGTCCCTCTGATGTAAGTGTGCGAAGCGGCGTCGTCTCGTTCAACTTCGCGGACGTCCATCCACATGACCTCGCGACGATCCTCGACGAAGAGGGAATAGCCATACGCTCCGGGCACCACTGCGCTCAGCCGCTAATGAGGTGGCTCGACGTTGCGGCGACGAGCAGGGCGAGCTTCTACCTCTACAACTCCACCGACGACGTTGACGCCCTGAAGGGTGGCCTCGAGAAAGCCGGGAGGATCTTCAAGGTATGAGCAGCGCGGACATCTACAAGGAGCTCATACTGGACTACTACAGGCACCCGAAGAACTTCGGGAAGCTCGAGAAATACGATATCGATGCCCATGACACCAACCCACTCTGTGGGGATGAGGTGGACATGCAGATCAGGGTGGGCGAAGACAACAACATAGAAGATATCCGTTTCTCAGGCAAAGGATGCGCCATCAGCCAAGCCTCCGCCTCGATGCTGACAGAACTGGCGAAGGGGAAGCAGCTCGAATGGGTCAAGGAGGTCTCGAAGGAAGACATGCTGAAAATGCTCGGGAACCCGGAGCTGGGGCCTTCCAGGATCAAGTGCGCCCTCCTGGGAATGAAGGTCCTGAAGATGGGCGTCTACGGCTACCTCGGCAGCAAGCTCGACTTCACCGGGGACTAGGCCGAAGGCTTCCAGACCTTTGCACCCTCACCCGCCTTCCTGGGCGCCTTCGCTGCCATCACATGTCTCTTCAGAAGCTGGATTCCGAGCGCGGGGTCGACCCCCTTGGGGCAGACGGCCGAGCACGTGCCCGCGAAGTGGCACCTCCATACCCCGTGAGTCGTGTCGACGTTCTTGAGCCTCTCTTCTCCCCCCTCGTCCCTTTCGTCGGTGAGGTACCTGTACGCCTGAGCAAGGGCCTGGGGTCCGGGGAAAAGCGAGTCAGTCGACGCAGTGGGGCAGGACGAAGAGCACAGCCCACACTTGATGCAGTAGGTGAACTGGAGTATCTCCTCCAGTTTCTCAGGGCTCATCAGGTACTCGGCAGTCGGATTATCGACTTCTCCCTCGTCGGCCCTGATGATGTAGGGCCTGACCTCCTTATGTCTGTCGAAGAATGACTCTAGATCCGTGGCCAGGTCCCTGATAATGGGGAAGTTGTCCATCGGCTGGACTACGACCTGCTCGCCCTTCAGCTCCTCCACCTGCGTATAGCACGCCAGCCTCGCCTTCCCATCGATCTTCATCCCGCACGATCCGCAGGACGCCTGCCGGCACGAGAACCTCATGCCGATCGAATGGTCTTGGTAGTCCCTGGCATGGAGAAGAGCGTCCAGGACGGTCATCCCCTCCCTGAATGGGACCCTGTATTCAGCGAAGGTCGGTTTGCTGTCGACAGACGGATTGAATCTCTGCACTGCCAGCCTGACTTCCCTCATGCCCCAACCCCTCCCAAGACGGCAAGGATTATTGTCCGCGTCCCGTAGCCGACGAAGGCTACGATGGCGATCGCAGTCCCGATGTCGACCCATTTGCTCCAGGGTGCCGACTGGCGCCATTCGTGGAGCATTATCCTCACCCCGTTGAACCCGTGCACGAGCACAACGACGAGCAGCGCTTCCAAGAAGACTAGGTAGAATCCGTTCCTATAGATTGATAGAATGTTGGTGAACGATATGGCTGTGGCGTAGGGAGCCAGGACCCCCTGCATGAGGAGGTGTAAAGCAACGAGCAGAACGGCCGCGACCGCCGTCACATACTGTACCAGCATTAGCCTAGATTCTCTCATCCCAATCACTTGAAGAGGATCGAGGCTGCCAAGAGTGCGGCCAGTACTCCCATAACTACTGCCAGCCAAAAGATGGGCCTTTGAACGGACTTCAGCGTCTTGGGGGTGTATGGATAGTCTATCGCCGAAGGCTTCTTGAAGAACAAGCCGAACTCCGCCAGTATCAGCCTGATTCCGTTGATTCCATGAAAGGTCACCATGAGCACGACCAGTACGAGAATCAGATGGCCGAAGGAGTTTTCAACAATGTTCGAGATGAACGCCCAGCTCGACTGGCTAGGTCCGCCCCCGATAGGGCCGCCGACGAAGAAGCTCGTGTCTCCTAGATGCCCGATCACGTACAGGAGTACCGCAACCCCAGACAGCCTCTGGAAGACGTAAGCCCACCTCTCGAGATTATGTTGGTATGGACCGAGCCATCCGGCTACTCCCCTCTTGTTCTTCGCTCGCTCATTTTCATCCATTTCAGTCGACTCCATTCAAACTAGTCCACTCTTGCGGATTCTCAGTAATGCCTCTCCATCGGCTTGTATCTTGTAACCGTCACCGGCGAATACTCGAGGGCAGGCCCTGCATCCTTCTGGTATGCCAGTGTGTGCTTCAGCCAGTTCTTGTCGTCCCTCTTGGGAAAGTCCCTGCGCGAATGCGCCCCCCTCGACTCTGTTCTGGCCAAAGCGCAGCTTACGACGACCTCTGCGACGAGGAGCATGCCCTCGAGTTCCAGCACGTCGCTCAGGTTCGTGTTGTAGATGCGGCTCTTGTCTTCGCAGTGCAGGTACTCCTCCTTCTTCAACTCCCTAATCCCCTTGAGTGCTTCTGAGAGCCCCTCGCCTGTCCTGAAGACGAAGACGTTCTTGGCCATTAGCCTCTGCAGCTTGTCTCTCACTTCGTACGGGTTTGTGCCTCCCCGCCCGTGGAAGATCCCGTCGAAAATCCTCCCCGCCTCGATCATGATGGTTTCGTTCGAGGGCTGCGGAGTGCTCTTCCCCTCGACATACTTTGCGGCTTCCGCGCCCGTAATCTTCCCCCAGACCAGACACTCGGAGGTTGAGTTCGCTCCCAATCTATTGGCGCCGTTGATGCTGACGCACGCCGCTTCGCCCGCAGCCCAGAGCCCCTTGAGCCTCGTCGCTCCGTCTATGTTGGTGTCTATGCCTCCCATCACGTAGTGACATACTGGTCGGACGGGCAACGGCTTTTCGATGGGGTCGATGCCCTTGAACTTGATAGCTATTTCTCTTATTCCTGACAGCCTTGACTTGATCTTCTCGGCACCTATTGGTGCGAAGTCGAGATTCAGATAATCGAGCCCGGTCTTCTCGTCCTTGAACCCTCTTCCTTCTTCTATTTCTGTCATCATGCCTCTCGAGACGACGTCTCTCGAAGCGAGTTCGAGCTTCTCGGGTGCGTATTTCTTCATGAACCGATCACCGTCCTTGTTCAGCAGCAATCCTCCCTCGCCCCTGACTGCTTCCGTAATCAGTATGCCAGAGGGTATCAATCCGGAGGGATGAAACTGGATGAATTCCATGTCCTTCAACGGTATCCCCGCTCTATATGCTATGGCCATGCCGTCAGGGGTCGAGCTGTACGCGTATGTCGCGAAGCTGTACAGCCTCCCCGACCCGCCCGTTGCCATTATCCCAGCCTTGCCAAGAATCGCGGCGAAGTTCCCTGTCTTCCTCTCTATGGCAGTGATCCCCATGAACTGTCCCCCTTCGGCCAGGATGGATGTGGCGAACCATTCCTGGTAGAAAGTTATGTTGTCGTACTTCGTCGCAGTGTCGTACAGGGTCTGCATCTCGAAGAATCCCACCTTATCCTCTGCGAAGGTAGCTCTGGGATAGCTGTAGCCGCCGAAGTTTCTCTGCGCAATCCTCCCGTCCTCCCTTCTGGACCAGGGCATTCCCCAGTGCTCCAGTTGGTAAATCTCCTGCGGCATTAGGCTTACGAACCGGTCGACGGCGTCCTGGTCAGCGAGGTAGTCCGATCCCTTGACCGTATCGAAAGCGTGCGACTCGAGCGAGTCACCGAGCTCCGGGTAGAGGACCGCGGCCGTCCCTCCCTCCGCGCTGATGGAATGGGACCTCATCGCTTGCAACTTCGTCACGATAGCAATGTCAGCTTTGCCGCCGCTGACTCGCGCAGCTTCTATGGCGGCCCTCAGGCCCGCGAGTCCGGAACCGACGATCACGATATCGTGCTTTAGACTCTCGACCATCGGCGTTCGCCTGTTTCGCCCGCAATTCTAAACACTTAGCCTTTGCTTTTTCGAAGTCTGCTTGTCTCGGGATTGCTCCGGAAACGACGTCAGAGTCTCTGTTCCGATAGACTGAATCACAAACATGGTCAGAGAGTTGGCAGACTTTTGGCAGGAACGTTGGGGCAGGGCAACCCAGAACGCGCCCCGAGAGATCCTTCTGACGAGCCTCTCTCGGGGAAACTGGCCCGACCCTTATTTTCGGGACCAACCTCCTGGACCTGAGTTTCTCACCTCCTGACTCTCGGGAACATGTCTAGATTCGAGGTGGGCCGACAGTGCTGCGTTCCATCGCCCTCGCGCCCCAGACGGCCTTTTCCTGTTGGTTTGAAACCCCGTTTCACATGGATAAGCTTTTAACCGCTTCAGAAATCGGAAGTAGGTTACGAGAGGGATAAAGTGCCTCAATATGGCTACAGTTTCGAGGGTTTCGACCCCGCGGTCCACGTCAGGGCTAGCGGGAGAGAGGTCAACATATCCCCGAAGGCAGCCCGGGAGATAGCCGTCGCGATCAAAGGGATGACTGTCGCAAAGGCCATCGACCACCTAGAACTCGTCCAAAGCAAGAAGATGCCCATAGCCTTCCGACGCCACAAGCTCAAGGTAGGCCACAGAAGCGAGCTCCAAGGGTTCCCGACTGGCTCATACCCGGTGAAGGCAGCCAAGGCCTACCTCGACGTCCTCAGGAACCTCCAGGGCAACACTGAATTCAAGGGGCTCGACCCCGAGCGGATTTCGATAATCCACGCCTCTGCCTACGCTGGCAGGACCGTCAAGGACTTCGTCCCTAGGGCCTTCGGTCGGAGCTCCCCGAACTTCCACCAGCTGGTACACATCGAGCTCGTAGGAAAGGAAGTCTAGGCCATGTCAGTCCAACAGCAGACCTCGGTGAGGGCCATACTGACAACCAACAGGGCATTCGCAGAAATGGACGAATTCTTCGAGAAGGAGCTGAAGGAGGCTGGCTACGGAGGTCTGGAGGTGCAGAAGTCCCCGGTGGGGACGACCCTGAAGGTATACGTCGCGCGGCCGGGCCTGGCCATCGGCAGGAGGGGCACGGGCATCAAGGACCTGACAGACAAGGTCACCGCCAGGTTCAAGCTTGTAAACGCCCAGATAGCGGTAACTGAGATCGAGAACCCAGAGCTGAACGCGAGAATAATGGCATCGAGGATCGCCCAGATCGTCTCTCGGGGCACAGCCTTCAGGAGGGCAGCCCAGTGGTCGGTCAACAACATAATGGCCGCAGGGGCCGCAGGAGTGGAGATTTCGGTCGCAGGCAAGCTCCGGAGCGACAGGTCTCACGGAGAGAAGTACAGGGCTGGCATTGTCCCCAAGAGCGGGGAGACCGCCAAGCTTTCGGTAAGCGAGGCCACGACGGACGTGCTCCTGAAGCTCGGACTCTACGGAATCCAGGTCAAGATTGCGCTGAAGGGCGCCCTCCCCGAGGACTTCCAGTTCAAGGAGGACGTCAACGAAGAGGAAAAGAGAGAGGATGGCACAACTCAAAGCGAAGGAACTGAGGAAGCAGGACGCTGAGAAGCTGAGGCAGACGCTCTTCGACCTCAGGTCGGAGCTCGCCAAGGTGAGGGGCGGCGCGGAGCGCGGTCTCGTCAAGAAGGACGTTGGGAACATCCACAGGATCAGGAAGGACGTCGCCAAGGTGCTGACGGTCATGCACGAAAAGGGGGTTTCGGAATGAACGTGATAGGGGAAAGGCTGACCGTGCTGAAGTCAGCAGACCCGTCGAAGAGGGGCGTGTCTGGGCTTGTGGTCCTTGAGACGGCGCGCACCCTCGTACTCGACTCAGGCAAGAAGGCGGTTAGAATCGAGAAGGAAGGTTCCGCATTCCAGGTTTCAGGCTCGAAGACGGTCATCCTCGGCTCTGACATACGCGGGAGGCTCGAGGACAGATGGGGGTCCAAGCCGAGATGAGCACGGCCGGGCTGGAGGTCGCTGCGCCCAAGAAATCCTGCGAGGACGACAGGTGTCCCTTCCACGGCAGCCTCAAGGTCAGGGGACGGCTCCTGTCGGGCAAGGCAGTCTCGACGGCCGGCAAGGGATTCGTCGTAGTCCAGATGGCCTACCTCCACAAGATCGCAAAGTACAACAGAGGCGAAAGGCGGAGGAGCAGGATAAGCGCCCATCTCCCCCCCTGTCTCCAGGTGCAGGACGGCGACATGGTGACCATCGGCGAATGCAGGCCCCTTTCCAAGTCAATCTCGTTCGTCGTCGTTGAATCCAAGAGGGCTACCTGATGTCAACAAAATCTCGTGCAGTCTCCGCCAAGGGGGTCGAGGAGTTCAAGAACTACATCACAAAATCCATCCCGCTCAACGCGGTCATCACCTGCGCCGACAATACGGGGGCCAAGACCCTCAGGGTGATCATGGTTTCGAAGGCGAAGACGCGTCTCGCCAGATACCCCGCCGCCTCGGTGGGGGACAGCATCCTTTGCGTGGTGAAGAGGGGCCCGCCGGACCTCAGGAAGCAGGTCTTCGGGGCAGTGATAATCAGGCAGAAGTATCCAGTAAGAAGGGTGAGCGGCCAGAGGGTGGCCTTCGAGGACAATGCCGCAGTCATCGTCACGCCGGAGGGGGACCTGAAGGGCACGGACATCAAGGGTCCGGTCGCCAGCGAGGCCGCAGAGAAGTGGCCCAGAATCGCGAACCTCGCGTCGATAATCATCTGAGGTAGTGGAAATGAGATTCGGTTCTTTGCTTTCGAAAGACCTGCGGGAGAAGTACAAGCGGAAGACAGTCAGACCCAGGGAAGGGGACTCGGTCAGGATCGTCCGCGGCGAGTTCAAGGGCATCGAGGGGAAGGTCACGAAGGTCCTCCCTCGCGACGGGACCCTCAACGTCGAGGGGGTCACCAAGGAGAAGATGAAGGGAGGCACCTCTCCTGTGCCGATACACTCCTCCAACGTGGTGCTCACGTCGCTGATACTCACCGACACGACGCGCAAGAACAAAGTGGAGGCAGCGGTCTAGTTGGGAAAGAAGGGCGGAAAGAACAGGCTCAAGAGCGTCGCGGCTCCGCGCTCCTGGGACATTTCGAGGAAGGGGGACAGGTTCGTCTTCAAGCCGACCCCGGGGACATATCCCATCGATGCAGCCTATCCTCTCGGAGTGATCGTCAGGGACTTCGCTGCGCTCGCCACCCGCTCGAAGGAGATCAAGTACATCACGAAGACCGGGAAGGTGCTCGTCGACGGAGTGGAAAGGCACTCCCCGAGCTTCCCCGTGGGGCTCTTCAACCTGGTAAGCGTCCCCCTCGAGGACACGAACTTCAGGCTGGTTCCCTCGCCCAAGGGCCTCGTCCTCGCCAAAGTCAAGGGGGATGAAACCAACCGAAAGCTCTGCAGCGTTCACACTAAGACCAAGGTCAGGGGTGGACACGTCCAGTACGGGCTCCACGACGGCAGGTCGGTCCTCGACGACGGGCTCAACCTGGCGCCAGGGGACGCAGTCCTCCTGGAGGTCCCATCGCAGAAGGTCCTCGACAAGGTCAAGCTCGCCAAGGGCTCCCTCGGACTGGTCCTGTCCGGGGACAGGGCGGGCCAGCTGGGCAAGATAGTGGAAGTGAAGAAGGGGACGATTTCAAGGGAGAGAATGGTCAGGATATCCTTGGCCAGCGGAGACGCCGAGGTCCCTTCGAGACTGGTCTTCCCGGTCGGCACCGAGGCCCCGATGATCACCGTTGGAGCTGGGTCAGCATGAGCCAGGAGTCGGTCCAGGAGAACCCCATGAGGGCCATAAGGGTGGGGAAGATAGTGGTCAACATCGGCCTGGGCAAATCTGGAGAAGCCATCGAGAGGGGCAAGCGCGTGCTGGAGCAGGTCACCGGGCAGACTCCCAGTCAGAGGCGCGCCAAGAAATCCATCAGGGACTTCGGCATCCACAAAGGAGAGCCAATCGGAGTGGTGGTCACCACCAGGGGGACAGCGACTGCAGGGCTGATCAAGAAACTCCTCGTCGCGAGGGAGAACAAGCTCCCCGAGTCCTCGTTCGACCCCAAGGGATCTGTGTCCTTCGGCATCAAGGAGCACATTGAGATCCCAGGCATCAGATACGACCCTGCCATCGGCATCCTGGGGATGAACGTCTCCGTCCTCCTGGAGAGGCCGGGGTACAGAGTCTCACGGAGGACCAGGCGGACCTCCCGCGTGGGCAAGGCCCACCTCGTGTCGAAGGAGGAGTCGATGCAGTACTTCAGGGAACACTTCGGGGTCACGGTAATATGAAAGAGAGGCACACAAAGGTGAGGAAGTATGGCAAGGTCGCCCACTACTGCCGAAGGTGCGGCCAGTACGGGGCAGTTATCAGGTCCTACAACCTCGTCCTTTGCAGGCAGTGTTTCAGAGAAGTAGCGGAGAAGCTAGGCTTCAGGAAGTATGACTGAGGGATAAGAGATGGCAGCAACCAACGTCCTGTCAAACCTCTTCGCGAGCCTCCAGAACGCGGAGCTGAGGAACAAGCGAGAGTGCGTGGTCATCCCCGCTTCGAAGCTTGCGAGCGAGGTCCTGAAGGTCCTGCAGAAGAGGCGCTACCTAGGTGAATTCGAGCACATCGACGACGGAGTCGGTGGGAAGCTGAAGGTCCAGCTCCTCGGGCGGATAAACAGGTGCGGCGTCATCTCGCCACGCTTCGCCGTGAAGTCGGCCAAGCTGGTCGATTGGGAGCACAGGTACCTCCCGGCCGTGGGGGTCGGGACCCTGATTGTCTCAACGCCTCAGGGAGTGATGTCGCACGCAGAAGCCCAGGAAAAGAAGATCGGCGGGAGGCTTGTGGGATTTGTCTACTAGCCAGGTCGCGCAGCAGGCAGTCAAGATGCCCGAAGGCGTCAGCGTGAAGCTTGAAGAGAGGACGCTGACAGTCAAGGGGAAGCTGGGAGAGGCCAAGAAGCACTTCGACAAGGTCGGGGTGAACATCGGGGTTGAAGGGGACAGCGTGATCATATCTCCCTTCTCCAAGAAGAAGAAGGACAACGTCATCATCAACACAGTCGCGAGCCTGATCAACAACATGATCACGGGCGTGACCAAGGGGTACACCTACAAGCTCAAGGTGGTCTACGCCCACTTCCCGATCTCGGTAAAGGTCAAGGGGGACGAAATCCACGTGGAGAACTTCGTCGGCGAGCGCTCCCCCAGGATCGCCAAGATCGTCGGCAGCTGCAAGGCGTCGGTCGAAGGGGACGACGTCATCGTCAAGGGGGTCTCCCTCGAAGACGTGGGCCAGACGGCAGCCAACGTAGAGCTCGCGACCAAGGTGAAAAGGAAGGACTCGAGGATCTTCCTCGACGGACTCTATATCTACGTGAAGGAAGTGGGGCTCTAGCTTTGCCGAAGCAGAAGGTTTCAGAGGAGAACAGGCTGAAGGCCCTGGTCGCGAAGAGGAAGGAAGTCGCGGTCAACAGGCCGGAGTTCGTCAGACAGGAGAGCTGGCGCTACGTCCGGATCCACCCCGAGTGGAGGAAGCCCAAGGGGGTCGACAGCAAGATGAGACGCCAGGACAAGGGCTGGCCCGCCCTGGTGAGGGTAGGGTACAGGGGCCCCGTCCACGCCCGGGGGCTCCATCCAAGCGGGCACTTCGACGTGCTCGTCCAGAGGGTGTCCGAACTCGACGCCCTGGTCCCAGGAAGGGACGTCGCCAGGATCGGGGGCACCGTCGGCGCGAAGAAGAGGGAGCAGATCCTTGCGAGGGCCACCGAGCTCGGGCTCAGGGTCGTGAATCCGACAGGGTTGAGGATAATTGAATCTAAGAAGTAAGCGCAGGCTCGCCGCCTCCGTCATGGGCGTGGGACTGGACAGAGTGATCTTCGACGATGAATACTCAGACCTGATCCAGGACGCCATCACCCGCAGCACAATCCGCGGGCTGATCGGGTTCGGCGCGATCCACGCGGCCCCCGAGAAAGGTGTGTCGCGCGGAAGGTTCAGGGAAAGGTCGGCGAAGCTGAAGCGCGGCCGGGGCTCAGGCTCGACGGAAGGAAGCGCCCACGCGCGCAACCCGAGGAAGCAACAGTGGATCACCAAGGTGCGCGCCCTGAGATGGCGGCTGAAGGTCGCGAAGGACAGGAAGGAGTTGACCCAGGCGTCCTACAAGAAGCTCTACAAGCAGGTGAAGGGAGGACAGGTCAGGGGAGTCAAGCATCTCCTGGACCTGATGAAGGAGGCAAAGAAGTAATGTCCACCCACGTCCCATTGCTCCGCAGAAGGAGAGAGGGCGTCACCGACTACAGGTCGAGGAAGCGGGCGATCACCTCCAAGGGGGTCCTGCTGGTCGTGCGCATTTCGAACAAGAACGTCTCGGCACAGTTCGTGCAACCCACGGTCAAGGGAGACATGGTGGTCGCGTCCGCGCACTCGCGAGAGCTACCGCAGCTCGGCTGGCACGGATCGCTGAAGTCGACCCCTGCCTGCTACCTGCTCGGGATGGTCGCGGGCAAGAAGGCCCTGGCCAAGGGTGTGAAGGAGGCATTCCTCTACAACGGGCTTGACCCGTTCATCCGCGGGGGCAGGATGGTGGCCTTCGCCAAGGGGGTGGTCGACGCCGGAGTCAGCGTCCCCATCGGCGAGGAGGCGCTGCCGTCAGAGGAGAGGCTGTCCGGAAAGTCGATCTCGGAGTACGCGGCCAAGCTTTCGTCTGAATCCAAGGAGGCCTACGAGAAGACCTTCGCATCGCTCCTCAAGGCGGGCTTCAAGCCAGAGGACTACCCCAGCCACTTTGAGAAGACGAAGGCAGCGATCGCAGGGGAGAAGAAGTAATGTCATCCTTCGGCAGGGGAAGGCGTGAAGAGGAGGAGCAGGTGTGGGTGCCGAGGACGAAGCTGGGCAAACTGGTCAACGAAGGCAAGATCACGTCCCTGGAAGAGGTATTCAGGACAGGCCAGAGGGTGCGCGAAGCGGAGATAGTGAAAAAACTCCTCCCGGACCTCAGGAACGAGGTCGTAGGGGTCAGCGTAGTCCAGAAGCAGACCGACGCCGGGGAGCTGACGCGATTCTCAGCGGTCGTCGCAGTGGGGAACGGGGCCGGCTGGTTCGGGGTCGGCAAGGGCAAGGCCATGCAGACCCGGGATGCCATTGAGAAGGCGACGGTCCAGGCGCTTCTGAACATCATACCGGTGAAGCTCGGCTGCGGGAGCTGGGAGTGCAGGTGCGGAGGGACTCACTCTGTCCCCTACAGGATCAGAGGGAAGGCCGGGAGCGTGACTGTGCAGGCCATGCCGGGCCCGAGGGGACTAGGGCTCGTGGCCGGACCTGCCCTCAAGAACCTGCTTCAGCTTGCCGGCGTCAAGGACGCATGGATCCGGACCTTCGGCTCCACCAACACGATGTCCTCCCTGGCCAACGCAGTCTACGACGCCTTCCGGATGTCCCACGGGCTCAACGTATAGGGTGATTTGGAACGACACTTCTCCTCGTCCTGAACATACACGGAGCCATCAACTCCTCTGCGCCTGTCAGGAAGGCACTCGAAGGGCTGAAGGTCGTAAGGAAGTTCACCGCCTCGGTGGTCCCCGACGACGCTTCCACCCTGGGGATGCTCAGGCTCTGCAAGGACCACGTGGCCTGGGCCCCCGTGGACGCCGACCTGCTGGCGACCCTCCTGAAGAAGCGCGGGATGGTCAGCACGACCAAGGGCCTGGACGCCGCCGCTTTGAAGGCCCTGGGCTTCAAGAAGCCAGAAGACCTGGCGGAGAAGATGCTGAAGGAAGGGATGCGCCTCTCGGCAGTCGAAGGGATCAGGCCCTTCTTCCGGCTCGCCCCTCCGAGGGGGGGTTTCAAGCAGTCCATGAGGCGGCAGTACACGGAAAGGGGGATGCTGGGGAGCAACCCCAAGCTGGCAGACATTGTGAAGAGGATGGTCTAGCATGCCGACCAGAGTCCGGAAGAGCAGGCGCTATCGGGGCATGAGGACCCACGGCTACGGGCAGATAGGGCAGCATCGCCACTCCGGAAGCAGGGGGGGCCACGGCAACGCAGGCCTGCACAAGCACAAGTGGAGCTGGATGATCCAGAACGACCCCGACCACTTCGGCAGGGACCCGTTCCGGCCTCCAAGTTACTACCTGAAGCCGACCCATGTGATCAACGTCGGGGACCTCGACTCGCTCGCCAAGGGGAAGTCAGTGGACCTCTCCTCACTGGGCATACAGAAGCTGCTGGGCTCGGGAAGCGTCAAGGGCGCCTACGAGGTCAAGGTCGCCTCAATAACCAAGAATGCTCAGGCTAAAATAGAGGCCGCGGGCGGAAAGGTAGCACTCGAGGAGTAAGGCCTCTTCAATTGGCATCGATGCGCGAGTTCATCAAGAGCGTAGGGACTGTCCTTCCCGAGATTCCGAAGCCCGAACGCAAGCCTGGCCTCAACGAGCGGTTCATCTGGACTGGCCTGGCCCTAATCGCTTACCTTGTCATGGCCACGACCCCGCTCTTCGGCTTCGGTGGGCCAGGCCACCAGCAGGACCAGCTCGCGTTCCTGAGGGTCGTCTTCGCGTCCACCCAGGGGACCCTCATGGAACTGGGCATCGGGCCCATCGTCACGTCCGGTCTAATACTCCAACTCCTCGTCGGCAGCGACATCATCAAGCTCGACATGAGCAACCCCGCAGACAGGGCCATCTTCGGCTCATCGACGAAGTTCCTGACGTTCATCGTAATCGTTGGAGAGTCGCTGGCCTACATCCTGGGCGGGGCCCTCGGGGTCCTGACTGGCAACCAGGAGCTGGTCATCTTCGTCCAGCTCTTCATCGCGAGCGTGCTCGTCCTGCTCCTAGACGAGATGATTCAGAAGGGATGGGGGATCGGCAGCGGGGTCAGCCTCTTCATCCTCGCCGGCGTCTGCCAGACCGTCATGTGGTACACCTTCTCCCCCTTCACAGTCCGCGCCACATCTACGACGACGGAGATATTCGGCTTCATCCCCGCCCTCATCAGCTCATTCTTCACCCACACCCTCCCGGACATCGTGATCAGGGGGTACAGATACCCGAGCCTCTTGACCTTCACCCTCACCCTGGTCATGCTCCTCGTCCTAGTATACATCGAGGGCATCAGGGTCGAGCTCCCCATCACCTCCATCAAGTACAGGGGCTTCCAGGGAGTCTATCCAATCAAGCTCCTCTACGTCTCGAACATCCCCGTCATCCTGGTCTCTGCTCTCGGGGCGAACGTCACCTTTTTCACGAGGATCCTGTACAACTATGCCGGGAGTTCCAGCAACTCATGGTTGAACTACCTTGGCACCTGGCCCGCCCCGGTCAACGGTACCCAGTCCTCCTACCCGAACGGCGGGCTTGTGTACTACATCACCGCCCCCCAGGGGGTTAATGCGACCGTCGCAGACCCAATTCACTCCCTCATCTACCTCTTCTATCTCGTTGGAATGGCGGTCCTCTTCGCCAGGCTCTGGGTCGAAATAGGCGGCCTGAATCCGAGGGCCGTCGCCAAGAACCTGATGGACGCCAACGTCCAGGTCCCAGGGTTCCGCAGGACGGGGCTCTCGATCGAGCAGGTGCTGAACAGGTACATACCCACCCTGACCATCATAGGGGGAATTCTGATCGGCCTTGTCGCCGGCGTGTCAGACCTGTTCGGGGTCTTCGGCACAGGCATAGGCATCCTGCTGATGGTGGACATAGTGCTCCAGTACTACCAGATGCTCCTGAAGGAGCAGGTGGAAGAGATATCGCCGGCCCTTGCCGGGCTGATAGGGGCAGGGTAGACCGGTGTCCCTGAGGGTTGTGGTCGTCGGAATTGCCGGGGTCGGGAAGACGACCGTGGTGGAGAGGGTCAGGTCTCTTCTCAAGGGGGCCGAGCTCGTCACCTTCGGCACAGTCATGCTCGAGGAAGGGAAGAAGCGGAAGTGGATCAAGGACCGGGACGAGCTGCGGAAGCTTCCCGTCGTGAAGCAGAACCAGCTCCAGACTATGGCCGCCTCAAGGATCTCGAGGATGACCCACCCCTCGGTCCTGGTCGACACCCACCTCTTCATCAGGACGAAAGAGGGATTCTGGCCGGGGTTACCCTTCGACGTCGCGAGGGCACTCAAACCAACCCACCTGGTCCTGATCGAAGCGGCCCCGGAGGAGATCCTTTCTCGCAGGGCCACTGACACAAAGAGGTACAGGGACAAGATCGCGGTGGAGGAGGTCAAAGAGGAGCTGGAGCTTGCCCGCACCTTCCTTGCTGTGGTGTCGACCATCACCGGCGCGCCCATGTTCGCCTTCAGAAACTCCGCAGGGAAAGCCGATGCCACTGCGAGGAGAATCGCAGGGTTGTTGAGGGCGGCCAAATGACCCGTTCGCAGATGCACAGACAGGGCAGGACCCTTCCGTCGGACAGGGCCTCGAGCTCCTCCCTGGCCGCCATCATCCTCCTCCTGGTCGTGGCCCTGGGCTGGATTGCCCCAGTATTCGCCCAGACGACCGCCACTGTCACTACGACTGCCACCCAGGGCTCGGGCGCAGCCGCAGTTTCCCTGAGCCCATCTTCAGACAGCTCCAACGCCCTGGTCGAGGTCTCCGGGTCTGGCTTCCTGGCCGGCCGAAACGTAACGGTGATCTACGACGGCAACCAGGTCGCCTTCAGCGGGACCTGCAGGACTGATTCGACCGGCTTGATTCCGGGGTGCAACTTCCGGGTCCCAGCTTCGAGCTCCGGGGCCCACCACGTCCTCGTCACCGACGGCACCAACTCCGCCTCCTCCACCTTCACCGTCCCTTCGATATCGATCCCGGAGTCGACCTACCTCGTAACGCTGACCTCGGTCACCCTCGGCCTCGTGACGCAGCTGGCGACGCGCAGGCTCGTGGACCTCAACGCCGAAAGGCGGATGAAGGCTGAAGTCGCGGCCTTCAACAAGGAGAAGCGAGAAGCGACCCTGGCAAACGACAAGGCGAGGCTGGAGAAGATAAAGAAGAGAGAGCTTCCGATGAGGCAGGCCCAGACCAAGGTCTCCACCGCCAGGCTGAAGGTGACTGCTGTCACATTCGTCCCTCTGCTCGGAGTCTATTACCTGATGGCCAACTTCCTCGGCGGGTTCAACGTGGCGGTCGCGCACTCCCCGATCCCTATCCCCTTCCTGGTCGGTCCGACCGGGGCCATGGTCCTCTTCTGGTGGTATCTGATCAGCTCGTTCACCGCTTCGAGCCTGCTGACCAAGCTCCTGCACACCACAACCTAGGCTCACGGTCATTGCCATGAAAGCCATCATCATCTCAGGGATGCCCGCCGTAGGAAAGACAACTGTCTCGAAGATGGTTGCGGCCGACCTCGGGGTCCCGACCGTCGGGGGCGGGGACGTCCTCAAGGAGATGGCGGTTGAGGAGGGGTACACCCCTGGAGGAGAGGACTGGTGGGACAAGGGCGAGGGGATGAAGTTCCTGGAGGAGAGGAAGCGCTCGTCGGACTTCGATAGGGAGGTGGACGCGAGGCTCCTGCAGAAGGCGAAGAAGGGAGACGTGGTGATAACCAGCTACCCTCTGCCTTGGCTTTCGAAGGGCGGCCTGAAGGTGTGGCTGTCCGGGTCGGTCAGAAGCAGGGCGGCCAGGA
Source organism: Nitrososphaerota archaeon (assembly GCA_027887005.1). Lineage (NCBI taxonomy): Archaea > Thermoproteati > Nitrososphaerota > Nitrososphaerota archaeon. The sequence goes on along the minus strand of JAPCJI010000010.1, from coordinate 17,460 downwards.
TGGCGAAGAGGGACCAAATCTCTCTGTCGAAGTGTATGAAGGTCCTCTCGGTCCGAGATTTCGAGAACTACAAGCTCTACAGAAAGATCTACCAGATCGAGTTCGGCAAAGACCTGAAGCCCTTCGACCTCGTCGTGGACACGGAACGCATAGACGAGTCCAGGGTGGCGCGGATAATCCTTGAGTATGTCAAAAGCAGAAGAGACTAGGTTCCGGTCTCCGAGGATGGTCGTCCTCGACGAGGAGGATGCCGACCCCGAACACGGCTGGGAACCCAGGTCCCGCCCCGTCGACGTGATGCTCCAGTACGGCCTCATCGCCCTCGACAAGCCCCGCGGTCCCACGAGCCACGAGGTGGTCGCCTGGGTCAGGAAGATGCTGGGCGTCGAGAAGGCGGGGCACAGCGGGACCCTCGACCCCCCGGTCTCGGGCCTCCTCCCCATCGGCCTGGGGCACGCCACCAAGGCCCTGAGCCTCCTCCTCGAGTTCCCGAAGGAGTACTGGGGCGTGCTGCGGATCCATTCTTCAGTCCCTGCGAAGAAACTCGGCGCAGTAGTGAAGGAGTTCACCGGGGAGATATTCCAGAGGCCCCCGCAGCGCTCCTCGGTCAGTAGGCAGGTCAGAAGCAGGACCATCTACGAGCTGAGCCTCGCCGAGGGCAAGGGAAACCTCCACCTGTTCCGCTGCCTCTGTCAGTCTGGGACCTACATCAGGAAGCTCGTCTACGACATGGGGGAGGTCCTGGAGGTCGGGGCCACCATGGTGGAACTCCGCAGGACCAAGGTGGGGCCCCTCGTGGAGAGCGACGGCTTCTCCAACCTGCACCAGCTGAGCGACGCCATGTACAAGCTCCGCAGCGGCGACGAATCCGGTCTGAGGTCCATCGTCAAGCCCATCGAGGATTCGCTGGGTTCGATTGACAGGATCGTGGTCCGCGACTCTGCGGTGGACGCCATTTGCCATGGCGCGCGCCTGGGGATCCCCGGAATCCTCTCCGTGTCCGAAGGGATTTCCAAGGACGACACCCTCGCGCTGATGTCTTCGAAGGGGGAGCTGGTCGCCATAGGGAAGGCTCTCCTCACGACGGAAGAGATGCGCTCCCTTCACAAGGGCCTGAGCTGCACCACCGAGCGGGTGATCATGAAGGCAGGCACCTACCCGAAGCTCTGGAAGAGCAAGGCCAAGCCGAAGGCAGCCTGAACAGCCGTCGCCTTCGCGTTTCCACCTGGCCTCTTCAATCGTCTTCACGGACATTTAAGCCGCGAATTCAGGGGGAGTTGTGCCGGGGTCGCCTAATCTGGTAGGGCGCAGACCTTAGTCAGCGTACGCCTGGAATCCAGAAGGGCAAGTGAGCCTGTCTCGCGAAAGCGGGATGTGGGTTCAAATCCCACTCCCGGCGCCATTCTCTTCGTGACATCTTGAAGCCCCGCAAACACTATTAACCCAATGAGCTTGGCGAAGTCAAGTGAAGGGTTCCGATCAGGAAGCGAGAATCGGCCTCACTTTCGACGATGTTCTTCTAGTTCCCAAATTCTCCAACGTAAAATCCAGGCGCGACGCGGACACGACCTCAAGGTTCACTCGCGAAATAGCGCTGAGCGTCCCCATTATCAGCGCCAACATGGACACAGTCACGGAGTCGGCCATGGCCATCGCAATGGCACGGGGAGGCGGAATCGGGGTCATCCACAGGTTCCTCCCCCTAGAAGTCCAGGTCTCCGAAGTGCTCAGGGTCAAGCGCTCGGAGAGCGTAGTCATCGAGGACCCGTTCACCCTCGGTCCTGAGAAGACGGTCAGGGACGCCTGGGACGCCATAGGAGAGCAGGACATCGGAGGCATCGTCATAGTCGACGAAAGAAGGAGGGTCCTCGGCCTGGTCACCAGGAGGGACATCACCCTCGAAGACCAGATGGACAGAAAGCTCAGGGACGTCATGACCCCGAGGAAGGACCTGGTCACTGCCGCCCGGGGGGTGTCCCTCGAAGCTGCCAGGAAGCTACTTCATTCTCACAAGATAGAGAAGCTCCCCCTCCTGGACAGGGCGGGCAGGCTGTCCGGCCTGATAACGTCGAAGGACATCATGAAGCGGAGGCAGTTCCCCTCGGCGACGAAGGATTCGAAGGGACGCCTCAGGGTGGCGGCGGCCATAGGCGTGAAGGGAGACCACATCAAGCGAGCCGAGAGGCTCCTCGAGGTGGGGGCAGATGCCCTGGTGGTGGACATCGCCCACGGGCACTCCACCTACGCCATCGACACTCTAAGGATGATCAGGAAAGAGTTCGGGGACGTCCAGGTCGTGGCCGGCAACGTAGCCACGACGAAGGGCGCACGCGACCTCATCAAAGCCGGTGCCGACGGCATCAAGGTGGGCGTGGGGTCGGGGTCCATCTGCGTGACGAGGGTGGTCACCGGGTCGGGTGTCCCCCAGCTCACTGCGATCATGGACAGCGCGAAGGCGGCACGCGAGTATGACGTCCCGGTGGTCGGGGACGGCGGGGTCAGGAACCCGGGAGACGTCACCAAGGCCCTGGCCGCAGGTGCCTCGACAGTCATGATAGGGAGCCTTTTCGCCGGCACGGAAGAGAGCCCGGGCCCGACCATACTCCGGGAGGGGGTCAGGTACAAGCTCACCCGGGGCATGGCATCGCTCACTGCCGGCGTGGACAGGCGCATCAGGGAAGGAGGAGCCCGCAGGTCCAATGATGCGGAGCTGATCGAAGAGGTGATCGAAGAAAGCGTCCCCGAGGGGGTCGAGGGCCTCATCCCCTACAAGGGGAGGGTGGACGAAGTGGTCAAGCAGCTCGTGGGTGGCCTCCGCTCGGGGATGAGCTACTCCGGGGCCCGCAACATAGGCGAGCTGCAGAGGAAGGCCGAATTCATGAGGATAACGGCGGCCGGCGTCAAGGAAAGCCTCCCCCATGACATCCAGAAGGTAGTCTGATACGGCCAACCTCTCCGTCGTGGGCCTTCAGTGGGGGGATGAAGGCAAGGGCAAGCTGGTGGACTACCTCGCGGGTGGGTTCGACGCCGTCGCCCGCTTCAACGGCGGTAGCAACGCCGGCCACACCGTCGTGATAGGAGACAGCAAGCACACCTTCCACCTCATCCCGTCCGGCGCCCTGAAAAGCAAGCAGCTCCTGATCGGGGCAGGGGTCGCCCTGGACCCAGCCATCCTCAAAGAGGAGCTCTCCCTCCTCCCCGACAAGGTCAGGGCCAGCCTGGTCGTCGACGGGCGTTGCACCCTGGTCTCTCCGCTTGACAGGCAGTACGACGCCTCCCTCGAGGAGCAGCGGGGCTCCGGGGCCATAGGGACCACAAAGCGCGGCATAGGCCCGGCCTACGCCCTCAGGGCCCTGCGCCTCGCTCCCCGCGTCTCCGACCTGATGGAGGGGTTCGACACCCGGGCCCTCTCCCAGTTCTACGGGCGCCTCGGCATCGATTCCGCCGGGCTGATCTCGTGGGTCGAGGAATCCAAACGACTCCTCTCGGGGCTGGTGGGGGACGTTTCTTCCCGCATCTCAGAAATCGGGAGGGGAGGTGGTTCCGTCCTCTTCGAGGCCTCCCAGGGGACCCTGCTCGACATCCTCCACGGCTCCTACCCCTTCGTCACGAGCTCGCACACGATCGTCAGCTACATCCCTGCTGCCCTGGGGATCCCCCCAGCCGAAGCAGGGGAGGCCCTCGGGGTGATGAAATGCTACACCACCCGGGTGGGCTCGGGCCCCTTCCCCACCGAGCTCAGCGACGCGACTTCCGAGCTGATCCGGTCCGCTGGGAACGAATACGGGGCCACCACGGGCAGGCCGCGGAGGGTCGGGTGGATCGACCTGGTCGCGCTCCGCTACGCCATCCGGCTGAACGGAGTCAAGAACGTCGCAATCTCGAAGCTCGACGTCCTCTCTCAGGTGAAGGACTTCAAGGTCTGCGTGGCCTACAAGGACCAGGGCTCGGAGACGACAGATTTCCAGCGCTCCCTCTCCCATCTTGAGAGCGTCGAACCCGTGCTCGAGTCCCCCCTCTCCCTCTACGGCGCGAAGTACGACCAGGGGCTCCCGGTCGAAGGGAAGAAGTTCGTGGACTACCTGGAGCGAGAGCTCGCGGTTACTGTCACCCTTGTCTCCCATGGTGAGGAGCGTTCGAGAACCATTGAGCTATGATGCGATCTCTCCGATAGACGGAAGATACCGACGCGAGGCTGAGCCCCTCGCCGCCTACTTCTCTGAAGGGGCCCTGAACCAGGAGCGGGTCAGCGTGGAGCTCGCGTACCTCTCCCTTCTGGTAAGGCTCGGCGTCGCGCCCAGAACCAGGGTCCCCAGGCTCAACGTCTCCTTGGAGAAGCTGAAAGCCATCGAAGGGCGGGTCGGCCACGACGTCAAGGCGGTCGAAGTCTACATCCGGGATTCGCTGAAGGACTCGGAGTCAGTCCGCCTCGGACCCTACGTCCACCTCGGGCTCACGAGCGAGGACACCAACAGCCTGGCCTTCGCCCTCTTGCTGAAGTCAGCATTACAGAAGGTCCTCATCCCGGCCTACTCCGCTCTCGCCCGAGAGCTCGCGGCCATGGCCAGGGACCAGGCGAGGACAGTCATGCTTGCCCGGACCCACGGCAGGCCTGCCGTCCCTACGACATTCGGGAAGGAGTTGGCAATCTTCGCGGTGCGGATTGCCGAGAGGGTCTCCCTCCTTTCTTCTCTGAGGCCCATGGCCAAGTTCTCCGGGGCGGTCGGCACCTTCGCATCCTTCTCTCTGATGGGCGCCAAGGACTGGCCAAGGGTCCTCGGCGAATTCGTTGCTAGCATGGGGGTAGAACCAGCCGCATACTCGACCCAGGTCGTCCCCGGAGAAAGGCTCTCGGACATCCTGCACTGCGTTGTGAACATCAACCAGCTGATCCTCTCCCTTTCCCGGGACCTCTGGCTCTACCAGGCCCTCGACTACGTCCACTTCACGCGCCCGGGCAAGGTCAGCTCCTCCACGATGCCACAGAAGGTGAACCCCGTCGACCTGGAAAACGCCGAAGGGCAGGTCGAGGTCTCCAACTCCCTTCTGACCATGATGGCCTACAGGCTCCAGCTCACCCGGATGCAGCGCGACCTCTCCGACTCAGTGATCAGGAGGATGGTGGGCCAGGCCCTTGCCCATTCGCTCGTCGCTTCCTCGAGGCTCAGCGCCTCCCTGGATTCGATGAAGGTCGAGGCCAAGTTCATGAGGCAGGAACTCCTTGGGCACCCAGAGGTCCTCGCCGAGGCCGAACAGGTCTCACTTCGCCTCCGAGGCGACGAATCAGGATACGAAAGGGTCAGTGCCGCAGTCAAGAAGGGGGTCTTCGTCCCTTTCCTGAAAGACCCAGAGTCCTACCTGGGGGAGGCCCCCAGGCTCGCCGAGGCCTGTCCGAAGGTCGTGTCCGACCTTCTGCGCCCTAGAGCTTGAAGACCCAGTCCAGGTCCGGCGGGTAGCTTCTCTTCTCGACCCTCTCGTTGAGGGCGTGGACCACGATCGGAAGCGCCAGGGTGATGTCCGAGTAGAGCGTCGCCTTCTTCGCACCGGCCGCTATCTTCCCCCAGCTGACCGCCTCTTCTAGGGTGCACCCGGACAGACCTCCCCACTGGGGGCTGTCGGCAGTGATCTGAATGGCGTACTCGTGGGGAGTCTCCTCCTTCCCTCCCTTGTCCAGGGACTTGATTATGGTAGAGAGCTGGATGGTGTCCTTGGGGACCCCTCCGCCCAGGTATACGACCCCCGTCCGCTTTGTCCTCTCCGCAATTTGCGCAAGCTCCTCCATGTCCTTGGTCTGGTCCAGCCTGATCAGCTTCCCCTTCTGTCTCCGGAGGAGGCTCAGGGCCACACCGTACCCGCTGTCGATGAGTCCCGGCGAATAGATTGGGACCCCCGCTTCGTAGGCAGCCGCGACTATGCTGTCTATTCCCTTCTTCGAAAGGTACTCGCCGAACTGGTGCAGGAACTCCCGGGTGGAGTAGATCTTGCGCTCGTCGAGTGTGTTCGCGAACTTGTAGATTGTGTTCTCGAGCTTGCGATACTGAAACTCGTCCGCGTATACGTCGTAGAACCTGTCGATCTTGAGCCTTAGGAGCTCCTCGTCGTCAGCCAGCCAGGTCCCCTGATAGTAGTGGTACCCGAGCGCCTCGAGGATGTCCTCGGAGATGTTCGCCCCGGTGCTTACAAGAACGTCGACGTATCTCTTCTCTATCAGCCATCTGATGATCTTCCACTGCCCTGTCGTGCTGAGCGAGCCGGTCAGCCCCAGGAATACGGTGAGGTCCTTCTGGCGCGCCATCTCCGCCCAGATGTTTGCCACCTCCCCGAGCTTCTTCCCCTGGAACCCAGTCTGAGCCATCTCGCGCAATAAACGGGAGATGCTCTTCTTGCCCACCTGAATCGTCGCGACCGGCTTCGAAAGGACTTCCTTCCTTGATACCACGTCAGTCGTGCCAGGAAATCTGCTTAATTCCTTTGCCTTACTTGACAGTGACGGACTTCGCGAGGTTGCGCGGGTAGTCCGGGTCGTTCCTCTTGGCGACCGCGAAATGATAGGCAAGGAGTTGCAGCGGAATCGCCTCCACCACTGGCGTGAACTTGGGCGGGACCTTCGGCACTTGAACGAAGTACCTGTAGACATCGTCCTTCACGTCCGATATCCCGATGACGTCGGCCCCCCTTGCCTTCAACTCCTCGGCCGCCGACAGGGAGTCAGCGTGGGCCTCCCCCGACGGGTTGATCACGACCACGGGGGTCCCTTTCTCGATGAGCGCCAGGGTCCCGTGCTTCAGCTCGCTGGCCGGCATCCCCTCTGCATGTATGTAGGAGAGCTCCTTCAGCTTTAGTGCCCCTTCCAGCGCGACCGGACTATTGTACCCCCGAGCGACGAAGTAAAAGTCCGACCTGTCCTTGTACCTTGCCACTAGTTCCTTGATCTGGTCCTCGCATTCGAGGGCCTTCTTCACCCCCTCCGAGAGATCCTGCACCCCGTTCGACCTCTTCTTGCCGAGGACAGCGTCCACCACTAGGTTCGCGACGACAACCTGTGCAGTGAAGCTCTTCGTGGCCGCTACCCCCACCTCGGGTCCGCAGTTCAGGAGCAGCACCAGGTCGCTCTCCCGGGCGAGTGTCGACCCGCCAGCGTTGACGATTGACAACACCTTCGCGCCCCTCTTCTTCGATACTTTCACCGCTTCCAGCAGGTCGGCTGTTTCACCGCTCTGCGAAATCGCGACAACCACCGACCCCCTGATCAGGAAGGCGGAGTTCTCGCGCAGCTCCCCTGCCACCACCGCGTCGCACCTTATGCCCGCTTCCTGGTTGAGCCTGAACTTCATCAGGAGTCCCGAGTGGTAGCTGGTCCCCGAGGCAACGATGAAGAGCGACTTCGCCCCCCTGATGGCCGCCGCGAACTCAGCTATCTTTCCAGCTTCCTGCACGGACGCGCTGACCACCGTCTGGGGCTGTTCGTGGATCTCCTTCAGGGTGTAGTGCGCGTAGTCAGCCTTCGAGAGGTCGGAAAGCTCCCAGGCGACCTGGGTGGGCTTGCGCCTGACCTCCCTTCCTCCTGGTCCCACAATCTTCACCCTGTCCTTCGTGATTTCCACCGCCTCGTGATTGTCGAGGAAGATGGTTCTGTCCGTGTGTTCGATGAATGCGAGGACGTCGCTTGCGATGAACATCTTCCCGTTCCCGATGCCAATGACCAGGGGCGCATCCTTTCTGGCCCCGATGATGACGTCTGGCCTATCCTGGAACATCACCGCTATCGCATACTGTCCCTTCAGCTTCTTGGTCGCTGTGACCGTGGCCGCAAGGGGGTCCTTGGCTTTCTTGTACTCGTCCTCGATAAGATGGGCGATCACCTCCGTGTCGGTCTCGCTCTTGAACGCGTGCCCCTTCGCCCCCAACCTCTTCTTCAGTGGAAGGTAGTTTTCGATGATTCCGTTGTGGATGACTGCCACCGTATCCCCGCAGGACGTCTGAGGGTGGGCGTTCCTGTCGGTGACGCCGCCGTGGGTAGCCCACCTGGTGTGGGCCATACCGATGCTCCCGCCTAGCTCGGAGAGCTTCTTGCGTCCCTCGATCTCGCTGATCCTCCCAGCTCCCTTCCTGACCCTGAGCTTGCCGTTGCCTATGGTCGCCATTCCGGCCGAGTCGTATCCCCTGTACTCCACCCTCCTCAATCCGTCAAGGAGTATCCCGGCGACAGGCTCCTCGGCCACGCAACCGATTATCCCGCACACGACCAACGAGGCGTCCGGGGCGGTATTAAGTCCCGACAAGGGCTTTAGTTTACCGTGCAGGGACTTCCTTGCACGCTTCGAACTGAAGCGCTCAAGACAGGAATCCCACCATGCAAAAACGTTTTTTAGTGGTCGCGGCCACGAAGGGTGGTTGCACAAGGAAGAATTCCTCTTCGACCCCGACGCGTCCGAGAGGACCGCCAAGCGAGTCCTCGTCTCAGAGCGGCCAGACGCCTTCAAGGCAGCGTCCGGGAAGTTCGGCCAAAGGATCCTTGTCCTACTCGCCTCTGGCCCCAGGTACCCTGCGGAGGTCGCCAGATCACTTAAGACGCATCACCAGACGGTCTACTACCACATGGGCAGGCTGGAGAGGGCAGGCCTGATAGTCCGCGTCGGCAGCCAATCGATTCGCGGAGGGGTGGCCAACCGCTTCGCCCTGGCTTCTGATGGCTATGCAGTGGAGTTCCCTGTGAAGGGGGAGCCGATTCCCACGCTGAAGTCCGCAAGGAGGTCCAAGTCCCTCGGGAACTTCTTCCAGGAATTCGTCATGGACGGCAGGCTCGACGGCTGGATAGTGGTGGGGTCTCCACTTCAGCACGGCGCGAGCGGGACCCAGGCGCGAGACGGGCACTACGCAGTCCAGCTGGGGTTCGCCCTAGGACAGTTCGTGTCCCTACCGACTGGCTTCCCGGTCAAGCTGGACGTGGACCTCAAGGCGGAGAAGCTGCTGGGGTCCAACCTCATCGTGGTCGGGGGGCCTAGGACAAACCTCGTCGCCGAGGAGCTCAACCCCTACCTCAGATTCCGGTTCAAGCAGGAGGGGTTCTGGAGTTCGATCGTCGACGAAAGGGGGAGGTCCTACAGCTCGGACCTCGACTGCGTGGTGGAGAAGGTCCGGAACCCTTGGAACAAGGAAGCGACCTGCGTCCTCGCGGCCGGCCTCACCGGGGCGGGCACCAAGGCCGCGATCATAGGCATCAGCAACCACGCCTCACTGCTCTTCGAGAAGTACAGGTCGGGCGAATACTCATGCCTGCTACGCGGGACCGACAAGGACGGAGACGGAAAAGTCGATTCTGTAGAAGTGCTGCGGCAGGCCTGAGGCCTAGGCCCTTCTTCCCCTGCGGCCGCCCTTCTTCCGAGTAGTGTCGTGAGGAATCGGTGTCACGTCTTCGATCCGCCCAATCCTGAAGCCTGCTCTGGCTATGGCTCTGATGGCTGCCTGGGCTCCGGGCCCGGGGGTCCTCGGCCCGGTTCCGCCGACGGCCCTGACCTTGATGTGGACAGCGTTGATCCCCTTCGTCTTCGCCACGTCCGCGGCAGCCGAGGCGCTCCGCATCGCAGCGTATGGGGACGATTCGAACCTGTCAGCCTTCACATGCCTGCCCCCGGACGAGAAGGAGATCGTCTCCGCCCCAGTCAGGTCGGTTATGTGGACTATCGTGTTGTTATAGGACGAATAGATATGGACTACACCCCAACGGTCATTTGCAATCTCCTCTTCTGATGCCAAACTCTATCACTCGGACGCCGCTGGCGTCTCAGTCACCGTCGCGGTCTTCTCCTCAACCTTCTCCTCGGCCGGAGGCTGGACTTCCGGAGCCGGCGCGGGCTCCCGACCCGAAACAAGGGAGATCCCTCCCTCCTCCCCGTGGCCCACCTCGTAGCCTGGAATCGTGATTATGCTCTTTCCAATCATGATATGACCGTGGACGATAAGCTGCCTCGAGTGCAGGGGCGAGACCGCCATCCCCTTCTTGAAGACCATGGTCTGCAGCCTCCTTGACAGGGAGTCCTCGACTGTGAGGCTCAGGATGTCGTCGAGGGTCGCGCCCTCGGAGACCAGACCCCGCCTGTGCAGGCTGTCGAGGAGCTTCTTCTCCTCCCTGAGCCTGACCTGTTCCGTCGCGGCCAGCAGCGTCCTGGCCTGCTTCCTGACCGAACTCAGCTGGGTCTGGGCCTTCCAAAGCTCTCTCTTGTTTCGTAGACCGTAGGTCCCAAGAAGGTACAGCTCCTGGGCCAGCTGGTCGGCCCTCCAGGGGCTCCTGGGCCTGCTGTACTGCTTCCGGGCCTTCTTCGGGTCTCCCAAGTCTTACTTCTCTTCCTTGTCTTTCTCTTTGCCGGCTTCCTTCGCGGCTGCGATGAGGGCTGCCTTCCTGACCCCCACCGTCCTCCCCTTCCTGCCGGTGGTCCGGGTCCTCTGGCCCCTCACCTTCAACCCCAGGCCATGCCTGATCCCCTTCCAGCTCTGGAGGTTCTTCTCACCGTCCACGTCCCCCTTGATTACGAAGTCCAGGTCCGAGCCCAGCAGCTGCTTCGTCTCCCCTGTGTACGGGTCCTTCCTCCTGTTGTAGTACCACTGGGGGAGCGAAGACGTCGAAACGCTCTGGATGGCCCGCTCTACCTCCTTCACCTGCTCCTCGGTCATAGTCCCCAGCCTGACCCTCGGGTCGATCTGAAGCCTCCTAGTGACGATGTTAGCGAAATTGAAGCCCACCCCCCTGAGGTCGGAAAGGGCCACGTTCAGCTTCTTGCTGCCGTCCAGGTCTCTCCCGGCCAGCCTGACCAAGTGCCTGAATTCGGCGGGGGTCGACATATTCTTGACCAGCCCACTGCTCTAAGGTTATAAGGTTTGGGCGCTCTCATGTGAAAAATCCGAAACCGAATCCGGTCGGGACGTCGCGGAATCCCCTCCGATGCCTCTAAAACTTTTTAACCTCAAGTCAATCGCGAAGTTCGAAACGCGACGCTTCATGGGCATGCATAGCAATCTAGTGGGTGTGGTCATTGGTTAAGGTAAAGGTGCTGGCAGACAGCGACGAGTCTGTGACCCTTCAGTTGGAGGGGATAGACCGGTCCTATGCCAACGCGGTCAGGCGGTTCTGCATCTCGGAGGTCCCTGCCATGGCCATCGACGACGTTGTGATCCTCGAGAACTCCTCCGTCCTCTACGACGAGATCCTGGCGCACAGGCTGGGGATGATTCCGATCAAGACCGACCTCGAGAGGTACAACCTTCCCGAGGACTGCGACTGCGGCAACCCCCTCGGATGCCACAAGTGCAGGGTACTCTTCGTGCTCGACGCCAAGGGGAAGGAAAAGGTCTCGATCGTCAACTCCGGGGACCTGGTCTCCGAAGACAGAGAGATCAGGCCGGTCAGCGAGACCATACCCCTGGTCAAGCTCGCCATGGGCCAGTCGGTGAAATTGGAAGCCTACGCCAGGCTGGGCAAGGGGAAGGAGCATGCGAAGTGGCAGCCCTGCACAGTGGCGGTCCTTACGGACGGCAAGACCGAAGGGACCTTCAACCTGATGGTCGAATCCGCCGGGGGCCTCCCGGCCAGGACGATCGTCCTCAAGGCCATCGAACTCCTCGAGAAGAAGCTCAAGGAAATCCAGGTCTCGGTCGGAGGTGCGGCTCAGTGACTTCCTCGAACCCGCTTCACAGGCATATCTCCGTGATGCTCGAGCGGGCGGGGAAGGAGTACAAAGCCCCAATATGGGAGACTGCTTCGCGAATGCTCTCGAGGCCGCACAGCACCACAGTCGAAGTGAACCTTGGACGGCTCTCCAGGCTCGCCGGCGAAGGGAGCGCCCTATTTGTCCCAGGCAAGGTCCTCGGCTCCGGGCTGGTCGACAAGAAGCTGGTCGTCGGCGCCTTCGCTTTCTCTGCGAGTGCGAAGGCCAAGCTCGAATCCTCCGGCGGTTCTGCCCTGACAGTCGAACAGTTCCTCAAGAAATACCCGAAGGGAAGCGGTGTCATGCTTGTCCAGTGAAAGCACGGTGTACGTGGACGCCACGAACCAGATCGCAGGGAGGCTCTCCTCCAAGGTCGCCAAGCTCCTGCTCAACGGCAAGAGGGTGATAGTCGTGAACGCAGAGAAGGCCCTGATTTCCGGCAGCCGCGAGTCTGTCGTCACGGAATGGCAGAAGAAGCTCGAGATCTCCAGTAGGGTGAACCCGATCTACGGGCCCTTCCACCCCCGAAGGCCCGACAACATCCTGAGAAGGATGGTCAGAGGGATGGTCCCAAGGAAGAAGCCGAAGGGCGCAGTTGCGATGAAGAGGCTCAGGGTCCACATCGGTGTCCCCGCAGGAGCGCAGGGGGCCAAGTACACAGTTTTTGAGGATTCGAAGGCGGCCCGCCCCATCCCCACCTACGTTACGATGAGGGAGCTGTCCAAGACGCTCGGGTGGAACGAGTAGACATGGTGAACCCCACTCCGAAGGTCCCGGTCAAGAAGGGCCCCAAGCTGTACTCCGGTGCGAGGAAGACGTCGAGGGCGACTGCCGCCATCAAGCTCGGCGCAGGGAGGGTCAGGGTCAACGGCATCCCGGTCGAGATGTGGGAGCCAGAGGTTGCGAGACTGCATCTCATGGGCCCTGTCGCTGTCGTCGGAGAACTCCGGGAGAAGTACGACGTGGACGTGAGCGTCTCGGGGGGAGGCTTCATGGGACAGGCTGACGCGGCGGCGATGGCAATCGCGCGGGCATATGTCGACCAGGTCAGAGGAAACGAATTCAGGGACAAGATGAATGCATACAATAAATACCTGCTATCGGGTGACCCGCGACAAGCGGAACCGAAGAAGTTTGGCGGCCCAGGTGCTAGACGCAAACGGCAAAAATCGTATAGGTAACCAGAAATGATGATACCAATCCGATGCTTCACATGCGGCAACCAGATCGGGGACAAGTTCGCCTCCTTCCAGTCCAGGGTCAAGGACGGGGAAGACCCGGCCAAGGTGCTCGACGCCCTGGGGCTCAAGAGGTACTGCTGCCGCCGCATGCTCATTTCCTCCGTCGACGTGATCGACCAGGTCCTCCCGTTCTTCAGCAGGAAGGCAGACCTGCAGTAGGCCTGGGGGACTCACAATGTCACAGTTCGAAGACGACGAAGCTGGGTCGCCGGACAAGATGGTCGCTCCGGGGCTCAGCGAGAAGGCGCTCATCGCGACTGGAATCCGCATCGGGACCCCGGTCCGGACCAAGACCATGGAGATCTTCACCACCCGCCCGAGGCCCGACGGCCTCCACATGATCGACGACGCCAAGACCTTCGAGAGGATCGACATCGCTGGAAAGTTCATCGCCCACGCCGGCGCCCAGAACACCGTGGTCTACACCAGCCGAGAGCACGCGTCGGTCGCCGTCGAGAAGTTCTGCGAGCTGACAGGTGCCATGGCTCGGATAGGCAGGTTCATGCCCGGCACCTTCACCAACCCTCTCTACCCCGGGCACCTCGACGCGGAACTCGTCGTGGTCGCTGACCCTATGTCGGACACCCAGGCGATAGTCGAGGCAGGGAGCCAGGGGGTCCCGATCATCGCGATCTGCGACACTGACAACATAACCGACGACATCGACCTGGTGATACCCGGCAACAACAGGGGCCGAAAGGCCATAGCCGCCATCTTCTGGATGCTCGCACGGGCCACCCTCGTACACGCGGGGCAGCTGAACGCCGACCAGCCCATGAAGTACTCCATCGAGGACTTCGAGACGAAGATCGAAGAAGAACCAGAACAAGAGATTCTCGAGTAGACTTATCCGCCTCCCAGCGGCGGCGGCCTGCCGTTGGCCGTAAGGAAACCTGCCGTCGCGGGTTCATTCTATCCTTCTAAGAAGTCTGAGCTTTCAGCCATGATAGGGGACTGCTACCTCCACCCCCTCGGTCCGGGCAGACTCCCCCCGGCCCCGGCCGGCAGGGCGAAGGTGGTCGCAGTCGTGTCACCTCACGCCGGCTACGAGTACTCGGGACCGGTGGCCGCCCACAGCTTCCTGCACGTCTCTTCGCTCAGTGACCCGAACCTCATAGTGGTGGTGGCCCCAAACCACTACGGAATCGGGAGCGGTGTGTCGACCTTCAGGGAGGGCGAGTGGGAGACCCCCCTTGGAAGGATGAAGGTCGACTCGGAATCGGCTGCGCAATTGGCCCGGTCGTCGGAGGCGGTGGCATTCGACCCGGAGGCCCAGCGGCTCGAGCATTCCCTTGAGGTCCAGCTCCCCTTCCTCCAGGAGATCTACGGGGATTCCGTCCCCTTTCTCCCCATATCGCTCCTGTTCCAGGACCCAGACACCGCCAAGGAGGTCGCCTCCGCCATCGTCAACGTAGTTGGGGGAAGGAAGGCGGTCCTGGTGGCGTCCTCGGACCTAACCCACTACGAGCCGGCAGACGTCGCAAGGAAGAAGGACGCCGAGCTCCTCGATTCGATCGTGAGGATGGACTCCGAGGCGTTCTACGCCACCCTCGAGCGGCTCCAGGTCACCGCCTGCGGCTACGGCCCCATCGCGACCGTGATGGAGGCCTCCCTTGCACTCGGACTCCGCAGGGGCGAGCTCTTGAAGTACGCAAGCAGCGGCGACACCACGGGGGACAACAGCCAAGTGGTCGGCTACGGGTCCCTCAGGTTCGTGTAGCCATGAAATCCATCGCTGAGGCCCCCTCCAAGGCAATCATAACGGGAGAACACTTCGTCGTCCACGGCGCCTGGGCCCTCGCTGCCGCCCTCCCGAAGAAGGTGAGGGTCGAGGTGCGCGAATCCAGCGCCTTCAGGGTCGTCTCGGACAGGTTCCAGGGGGCAGGCGCCCGGGCCCTGACGCCCGTCTCTGCCCTGGTCGAGGCCATGGCCCGCGAGTTCTCCTTCAGTCCGGCGCTCAAGGTGTCGATCGCTTCGCAGATACCGGAGGGGGCAGGGCTTGGCTCATCTGCCTCCACCATGGTCGCCGTAGCGTCCGCACTCGCACGCTTTCGCTCTCTGAAGCTCGGCCCCGGGGAGCTCGTCCGACTTTCCATGGTCGGGGAGCAGGAGATCCACGGCAGACCCTCGGGGGTCGACCCTGCCATCTGCGCCCTCGGCGGCGTCATCCTCTTCAGACGCGGGAAGGCCCCGAAGAAGGTGGCATTCAAGGGAACTAGGACCCTGTTGGTTTCATTTTCTGGCAAGAGGCGAAGCACGAAGAGGCAGATCTCCCGGGTCTCGAGCGTGAAGGAGTCCTTCCCCAGCCTCTTCGACGGCCTGACCGAGGCCGCCAGCGAGGTCAGCTTGATGGCTGCAGGAAGGCTGGCCGCGGGGGACATCAAGGGGCTGGGGAGGCTCCTGAACTTCAACCACGCAGTCCTTTCGACCCTGGGGGTTTCGAACGAGTCTCTCGACAGGCTGGTGGACCTCTCGCTCTCCTTGGGCAGCTACGGCGCCAAGCTGACGGGGGCAGGAGGGGGCGGAAGCGTCGTTTCAGTGGCGCCCGAAGGAAAGGAAAAAAGGATAATCTCGGGGCTAAAGGCGCGGGGTTTTGAGACCTTCAGAGCGGTAGTTCCCACGGGGGGCGTCAAGAGCTGGCTAGAACAGTAGTAGTCAAACTGGGGGGCTCGGTCATCACGGACAAGTCCAAGCCCTTCTCATACAGGCCCGACGTCGTCTCCGCCCTCGCCGAGGAGATAGCCTCGTCGGGCGAGGATGCCGTCCTCGTCCACGGTGGAGGGTCCTTCGGTCATGTGGTCGCGAAGCAGAGCGGCCTCTCCTCCGACGCCGCTGGTTCCAGCGCCGCGGGGGTGTCAAAGACCAGGGCGGCCATGTACGAACTGAACGCCCTCGTCTGCAAGACCATGGTCGAGTACAAGCTCAACCCCTACGCGTTCTCTCCCTTCGACGCAGTCGCCAGGTCCGGGAAGGCCAAGTTCGCCCAGTGGCTGCGAGGACTCCTGAAGGCGGGGATGACCCCGGTGACCTTCGGAGACGTCGTTCCGTCCCCGGGAGGCTTCAAGGTGCTGTCGGGGGACCTCATGGTCCTCGACCTGGTCAGGGTGCTCAAACCGGATAGGTGCGTCTTCTCTCTCGACGTCGACGGCGTGTACGAAGAAAACACCAGGGTCATCATCCCCGAGCTCACCCCATCGAAGATCCGGAAGATGCAGGTCCCGACCGGGGACGACGCCACCGGGGGGATAAGGCTCAAGCTGGAGGTCGCCGCCAGGGCGGCCTCTCTGGGGGCCAAGGTCTGCTTCGTCTCCGGCTACAGGCGCAACGAGTTCTCCAAGGCGCTCAAGGGACTCGATTTCTACGGGACAGTAGTCAGGTCCTGAGCCAGGCCTTGTCCGACCTTCAGGAGGAAATGAAGCGAGTGAAGGCAGCGGTCGACCGGCTGATCCTCGACCAGATCCTGCCGGAGTCGAGCCCGATCAGGGAGGTGGACCTGCTCTACAAGATGATGCGGGACTATCCCTCGCGCCCGGCGAAGGGGATGAGGCCCTTCCTCTGCGTCACCACCTGCAGGGCCGGGGGAGGGACCGAGGGGGACGCCCTGCTGACCGCCGCCTGCATCGAACTCTTCCAGAACTGGATTCTGATTCACGACGACATCGAGGACGGGTCGGAGCTCAGAAGGGGCCAGCCCTCGCTCCACAAGAAGTACTCCGAGGCCCTCGCGCTCAACACCGGGGACGCCCTCCACGCCCGGATGTGGGAGGCGCTCGCCCTCAACAAGGTGAAGCTCGGCCACGAGGCCGCTGTCACGGTCATCGAGGAGTTCTCGCGGATGGTCAACGCGACCACCGAGGGGCAGCACATGGAGCTGGGCTGGGTGCAGAACAGGAGGTGGGACCTGAAGGAGTCGGACTACTATGAGATGTGCACGAGGAAGACCTCGTGGTACACGGTCGCGAGCCCCTGCAGGCTGGGCGCGATAGTCGCCGGCTCTGACGACGTTGTCCTGGACAAGCTCAAGGATTTCGGCCTGAAGCTCGGGGTCGCATTCCAGATCCAGGACGACGCATTGAACCTGGTCGGAGACCAGGAGAAGTACGGGAAGGCGAAATCTGACGACGTCCTCGAGGGGAAGAGGACCCTGATCCTCCTGCACCTCCTCGGGAGCGTCTCTCCCTCCGAGAGGAAGAAGATAATCGCCATAATGAACAAGCAGAGGGCCGACAAGACCCCCGACGACATCGCCTACATCCTCTCCCTGGTGGAAAGCCACGACGCCGTGGGCTACGCCCGGAAGAGGGCCTACGAGCTGATGAAGGAGGCCGTGGGGACACTGAAGAGCATCAGGTGGACGGGCGACAAGGACGCCGCTGCGCTCCTCGAGCAGTTCGCCCGCTTCGCAGTAGAGCGGGAATGGTAGACAAGAAGCCGCAGCTGTCCGAGAAGGTCCTTTCCTCCATCGAGGAAGGGGCCTTGCTGAACGCCACAAAGCACGGTGGAAAGGCAGAGGTCGG
>JAPCJI010000009.1 GCA_027887005.1 Nitrososphaerota archaeon | reverse complement strand
TCCGACGCGGCCGGCCAGGGCTCGTCCGACCCCTTCTCCACAGTCAGCGAGGACGAACTCTGGTCGTGCACCTCTTGCGGCGCCTGCGTCAGCAGCTGCCCTGTCAGCGTCAAGCACCTTGACATGATCTACGACCTGCGCAGGGACCTGGTCGGGAGGGGGAAGCTCGACAGAGAGAAATCGACCATGCTGGAGAACCTGGGCCAGAGCCACAATCCGTACGGGTTCAAGGCCAGCACAAGGGGAGACTGGGCGGCGGGGCTAGGCATCCCTACCCTCGCAGAGAACCCCAAGGCAGAGTATGTGTACTGGGTCGGATGCATCTCCTCCTTCGACCAGCGGGCCCAGAACATCGCGAAATCGCTTTCCAAGATCCTCAAGCACGCCGGGGTCTCCTTCGCGATCCTCGCCAACGAGGAGATGTGCACCGGGGACCCCGCCAGGCGGCTCGGGGAGGAGGGACGGTATCAGGAGCTCGCATACCAGAACATAGAGAAGCTGAATTCCTACGGCGTCAAGAAGGTGATCGCAGCATGCCCGCACTGCTTCAACTCTCTGAAGAACGAATACCCAGGCTTCGGTGGGAGCTACGAGGTAGTCTACCACACCAAGCTCATCTCCGACCTGATCCGGGAGGGAAAGGTCAGAATCCCCCCGGAGAAGCTCGCCAAGATATCCGTCACCCTGCACGACGCCTGCTATGCCTCGAGGTACAACAGCATCTTCGACGAGCCGAGGGAGGCTCTCGAGGCCACGGGGGCGGAGCTCCGCGAGATGGGGCGGAAGAAGGAGAAGACGTTCTGCTGCGGCGCCGGCGGGTCGAACTACTGGTTCAAGGTCCCGCAGCAGCGGTCCATAGCGGGCATAAGGACCGAGGAGGCGATGAAGACGGGCGCCGACGCGATCGCGACCGAGTGTCCCTTCTGCCTTTCGATGTTCGACGACACCACCAAGGTCATGAACTCCGGCATGGAAGTGAGAGACGTCGCCGAAATCGTTGCGGACTCCCTTGGCTAGCCTGCTTCCGGGCTCAAGATAACGTAAACAGCGGGCCGGGCTTCCAGGTCAGGCGGGTTTTCGGTCCTGGGCGCCGCCTGAGACCCTCACGACCCTGCCGCCCCCCGCCGGGAGGGCCCGAAGAACGTCGTCCAGGGCAATCGCGAAGGGGCGTTCCCCTGTCCCCTTCATGAGGTCGTTGAGCACCCTCTTGGCTGTCTCCGACCCCTTCTCCCTGTGGGGCTTCATCACGACATACCTCGAAGCGTTCAGAGAGATAGCAGCTTCCGGCCCAGCCATCACCCGGCCTGACTCATCCACCCCGACGGCCAGCTCGACGAGGTTCCCCGTGACGAAGTTCTTCTTTCCCTTTATCGCAAAGCTTCCTCGAGCCAGGTATTCCCCGCTTGGTGCTGCCGTTCCCACCTGGGAGGGCTCCACCCAGTAGGCGTCCGCCGTGCCCAATCCAGTCTTCCAGGCGCTGCTGAAGGCTACGGTGGCCTGGGCGACCTCGATGACTTCCTGGTCAGTCTGCTCCTTCCCGCCTTTCAAGACGAAGAATGGTGAGCCGAAAAGGTCAGCGTGATAGGCGACGTCCCCGTCCTGGAGGTGGCGCCTTACGAGGGTCGAATTCGAGTGCGCATCCCTTCCACCAATGGCCAGCTTCCCCGCGCTCGTGCGGAACCACCTGAACTTTTCATACCATTCCTGCTTCCTTCTCGAAAATTTTTTCGTGCGAGCCTCCTCCCGACCGCTCTTGCGAGGGGTCTTCTTCACCAGGCGGTCGATCGCCTTTCCGACTGCTGATGCCTTGGCGTCCAGGTCCTTCGCCCTGTCATAGACGAGGGAAGCTGCGGCGGCTGGGGAGGTTGGCTGTTTCCGCGGACCTATCCCCATGGTCTTCAGGAGCGCCAACGCTCCCTCCCCCGAACTCGCCCCAGCCACTTCCCGGGCTGCCGCGCGAAGCTTCGAGGCTTCCGCCACAAGGGCTTCCTCCTCAGCCTTCAGCTTCTCTATCGCCGTCTTCAGTTCTCGACGGGCAACCTCTTCCGGCGTTTCTTCTTCCATCGTCTTACTCAGGACTTCAGGGAGTAGGAGCTCGTCGCAGAGGGACGACAGGGAACTCGCTTCTCTCTTGACCTTGAACGCAGTGGGGACGATAACGAAGATTTCGTCCCCCGACCCGACTTCACAGAGGCAGGGGTGCGGGTCTTCGGTAGCCTGCCTCGTCAGCTCTCCGAATACACCCACAAGTTCCGACTCCCTTCCATCCAGCATCTTGGACGGAGAATCGTCCTGAAGGGACAGCCTGTGAAGGACCTCTGCGATGTACTTCCTCGGGAGGGAAACGTGCCTCCCTATCGCCCTGCCGACCGTCTTCTCGGCCAGCGCCATCTCGCGCACGCTCCTGGCGTCGACCGAGGCCGGGCTCGTCCTTCTCTGTCCGGGGGGTACGTAGGGCATCCCCTTCAGGAGCCTCCGGCCCGGGGACCGCACCTCTCGCATCAGCTGGATTATCCTCCCGCCGCGGTCTGTCACTATGACGTTCCCGGGAGGCATCAGCTCGACGATGAGCCTCCTCAGCTCTGGCCCCTCTCCGAAGGTGAGTTCGAAGACCCTGTCGAGGTCCACCTGCCTCACCCCCGAGAATCTTGTCCTTTCCAGCTCCCTCCGGAGATTTGTAGTGAACTCGTTCGTATCCGTCCTCTCCGAGGCCTGAGAGGACACCCAGACCCCCAGATGTGGAGACGCGACAAGCCAGACCTCCTCTCCTCCCGGCTTGCGGAAGCGGAGGAGTTGGGCCTCCCCCATCGTGTAAATGTTATTAACGTAGGTTCCTCGCAGGCCCGATTCTATTTCCTTGACGAGTGCCAAGACTTCAAAGCCAGTAAGTTCAGCCACAAAGCCTCCGGCCTCCCTGCCATTTGATAAGCTCTATTGGCTCCGTGTTGGCCTCGGAGTTGCAGCCGGACTGCTGGCAGAGCTGGTCTTCGGGGTGGATTACTCCAACGGCCTCTTGATGGGCGTAGTCTTCTACCTTGCTTCCTACTACCTGGCACGCTACCTCTGGTTCAAGGACCTTGCGAAGCAGTACGTGGGGAAGATGTACAGCACCGGCATAGGTGGCTACGCCTTCGTCTTCCTGTTTACCTGGATCCTTCTCTTTACGCTTTACCCTGCATGAGCTTCGAGTAACTCATCAGCGTGTCAGCGTAGCCCTGGTCGAAGTCGTCTGCCAACTGGTTCGAGATTATCGAACCCGCGGCCCGCTCGATCCTAGCGTGGTCCCAGGACTGCATCGTCCCATCCTTCGCCCGGGTCATGCTGGCAAGGATTCCGGCAGCGGCCAGGAGGCTCCCCCTTTCCTTCTCCGTCTTCACCTCGGGGCCGAGTGCTCCAAGCTTCCTCTTCGCTCCCTCAAGGTCTGACTTCCCGAGAGAATCGAGTATAGACGAAACGCCTTCGTACACGATTTTGCTCGTGAGCACGGCTCTTTCAAGATAATTAACCTTCCTTAAGCCAGTGGCGCAAAATCATTGAACCATGGGTCAGGAAGTTTCAATCGACTCCGCCCGGGCCCAGGGATGCGATCGCACTTTCCCCCGTCCCGAGATGCGTGGCCCTCACCCTGTCCCCGTCCCTCTCGAGCCTGACGCAGGCGCCGACAAGTTGCTCGACCGTGCTTCCGCCGATGCTCACCTCCTTCGACGGGCCGAAGGTGACCCGGTTGGTCAGGACGTAGGCCCTCCCATTGAGGTACGCGTCTCTGGCCATCTGGCTGAGATGGACGTTGATTGCACCCTGCCTGCTTGCCAGATTGGAGCTTCCCGGGAGCTCTAGCGAAAAGTTGCGCGTCAGGGTGTCGAGGACCACGACTCGGCAGGCGCGGGTCGCCTCTCTCCTTCCCATCCGGGAGACCAGCTCCATCTGCTCCGAGAACGAATCGACCCTCAGGAACAGGATCCTTTCGAGAAGCCCCTCCACCTTCCATCCTCTGACCCTTGCGACCTCCTCTAGCCTCTCCGGCCTGAAGCTCCCTTCGGTATCGATGAAGAGCGAATTCACTCCTGCCCTCGCCGCGCAGAGCACCGCCTGCATCGCGAGCTGGGTCTTCCCGCTGTTGCTCTTCCCGAAGAACTCCGCCACTCTTCCTGCCTTGTATCCTCCTCCTAGGAGCCTGTCCAGCGCAGCAGAACCGCTGGGATATGACTGCAGAGAAGAGAGCCGCCTTGCAGCGTCGGCGCCGTTGATTTCTGTCGCTGCTGGAATTTCCACCACTACACCAGTTTAGTTTCTCCCATGAATACCGATGTCTTTTTAACTCTGACAAGGGGAGCGCGAAAAAGTCCGAATGAATTCTCAGCCTCCTCCACAGGCCAAACGTCCTCTCAACGTGCTCCAGAAGGCGATCAACAAACAGGTGTCCGTCCGGCTGAAGAGCGAGATCGAATACAAGGGCAAGATGTCGAACGTCGACCCTTACATGAACGTGATACTGGTTGACGCGGAGGAGTCAGAAAACGGCTCGAAGAAGGCCAACTACGGGAAGGTCGTTATCCGGGGCAACAACGTCCTCTACATCAGGATAGAGGACAGACTCTAGGGAGGCACTCCCAGGGTGCAAAGATCGCTTCACGTAGAAGAGATCAAGGGCTACGGGGTCAAAGACTTCGAGGTCGAGATCGTTGAGCGGAAGGGCAAAGGGCACCCGGACAGCCTCATAGACGGCGCCTCGGAGGCGGTATCCCTCGGACTGTGCGATTACTATCTAGAGAACTTCGGCTCGATCCTCCACCACAACGTCGACAAGGGGATCCTCGTAGGAGGAAAGTCGGCTCCACGGTTCGGGGGCGGGAAGGTGACCACGCCGATCTACCTGATGGTCGCGGGCAGGGCCACAGAACTTGTACCCTTCCACGGCAAGAACGTCGACGTCCCAGTCGAGAGGATCGCACGCGAGTCAATCAAGAAGTTCATCACAGAGACCATGCGCTTCCTCGACCCGGAGAAGCACATGGTGATAGACACCAAGATCAAGCAGGGCTCCCCCGACCTTGTAGCGGTCTTCATGCGCAAGGGTGCCATGCCCGTGTCCAACGACACTTCAATCGGAGTAGGCTACGCGCCCCTGACCCCGACGGAGAGCCTTGTCCTTCAGATCGAAAAGAAGCTCAACGACGCCGAATTCAAGAAAAGGTACCCCGAAGTCGGAGAGGACGTGAAGGTGATGGCGCTCAGGCGCGGCAAGAGGCTGGACATGACAGTGGCCGCGGCCATGGTAGGCCCCAAGGTTCCGGATGCCAGCCACTACAAGAGCGTGCTAGGAGACGTATCAGACGAGCTGGACAGGCTGACATCGAAGGTCGACCTCGACGTCAACTACAAACTTAACGCCGGGGACGACCCCAAGAGAGGAGAGTACTACCTGACCGTCACGGGAACCTCCGCGGAGCAGGGGGACGACGGTAACACTGGCAGGGGGAACAGGGTCAACGGGCTCATCTCTCCGATGCGTCAGTATTCGATGGAGGCGACCGCAGGGAAGAACCCCGTCAACCACACTGGAAAGATACTGAACGCCCTGGCGATTCTTGCTTCAAGAGAAATCGTCAAAGAGGTCCCGGGAGTGGAGGAAGCCTACGTCAGGATTCTAAGCCGGATCGGCAATCCCATCGACCAGCCCCTCATCGCCAGCGCTGCCGTGGTGCTGAAGAAGGGGACCAAGATGTCCTCCGTCAACAGGGACGTCCTGTCGATCCTCGACGATTCCCTCCGCGACATAAGGAAGGTGACGAAGCTGATCCTGGAGCGGAAGGTCGCCCTATTCTAGGCTCTCGCTTTCCCCTTTCGCGAACTCCAGCGCCCTCTGCCGGTCGAGGCCGACCCCGTAGGCCCGCGTGAAGAACCTGACGATGGCCGTGACGTCGTGCTCCATCAATTCAGCGCTGTTCGGATGCGCTCTGCCGACAGCCTGTGGCCAGTCTATCAGCCAGAAATGCCTACCGTCGGTAAGGACGTTGTACTCGCTCAGGTCCCCGTTCACCAGCCCAGCTTCGACATAGGCCATCCGCATCGACTCCAGGATGTCTCGTTCCGCCCCGCCCGCGTCTTCGAGTTCGGGCCTCTGAGAGAGCCTCACCCCTGACAGCTCTTCCAGGAGGACTGTGCTTCGGCTATGGGAGATCACCTTCGGGAATGTGGGGGAGATGCCTTCCAGCTTCCTCAGGGCGTTGTATTCTCTGTTCGCGGCTTCGTAGTTGGCGGTAACCCAGCTCCTCATCCCCGACTCCTCCTTGAACCTCTTCTTCCGCACCTTGGTGAAGCTAGTTCGCCCCAGCTTGTAGAACTTCAACGCATACGGAGTCCCTTCTTCTGTGACCGCCTCGTAGACGTCCGACTCCTTCCCTTTGGCTATTATCGCGCCCAGGGCGAAGATGAGGTCCTTCTTCACGTAGTCCTTCAGGGCCATGGCCTCCACCGCCTCCTTGGTCAGTGCGAAGCCAGCGCCGTGCCTTGCGACGAGGCCGGTCTTCTGGAGCCTTCCAACTGCGAACCTGACCCTTTCGACGGGGAGCCTGCTCATCCTCGACAGCCTGCCCAGGTCGGCGGTCCCCTGGCCCGTCGCTGCTCGCTCCAGGCCTGCAAGCGTCCTCCACTCCTCGTCCTTCAGTGACTTAATTACATGGGCCGCCCGTTCTATCGACGACATTGCCAGCTCGATGCCGTCTGAGGGGAATCGGTATATCAAATGGCCGATGGGCTCGAATCGTTGAGAAAGGTGAAGAGCGGAGGTCAACCAGGTGGCGTCGTGACTGAAAGCGAGTCTCGGGGGCAGACAGTGCCGAACAGGATGACTAGCTCAGACCTTTGGAGACCGCGCGGTCGTACGCCCGCCAGTATCCGTCCTTCGGAGGCCTGGCCAGCTGGGCCTTTTTTCCCATTCTCGACACCCAGAGTCCTGTTCCCTCGCGAACCTTGCCAATCTCTTGTGTGGGGATCTCATGCCGACGCAGCCTCCTGCTCAGCTCATCAACTCTCTGCGAGGCGCAGGTAATCAGGAGCGTCCCTTCGCTCAGCGACGTAAGTGGGTTGATACCGAAGGCAGCGCAGACCGCGGACGCATCATCGGACAGGTTGATCTTCTTCTCGTCTACAGCGAAGGCACGTCCGGATGCGGACGCCATCTCGTAGAGCCCTCCTAGGATTCCTCCCTCCGTCGCGTCGTGCATCGACGTTACCCCGAGCTTGCCCAGGCCCACGCCCGCGGCGGCCATGGCATCTTCCACGGTGGAGCAGAGCCTGATCATTTGCCTGACCTTGGAGGCTACTCGATTGCCCACCTTTTGCTCAGCGTGGCGGGGAAAGGCAAGAGCCAGTGATGCGGCCGCCTCAATCGCTGCGAACTTTGTCATCAGAATCGAATCCCCCTCCCTTGCCATCGACGTTTCCACATACGCACCCCGGTCGGCAAATCCGAACATCGAGCCGGCTCCAATCACAGTGAATCCCGCTCCGGGATAGCTCCCCGTGTGCCCTGCAGCCACTACAACGCCGAGCCTCTCGCATTCCTGACCCACGGCCCTGACATATCCCTCCATGGCGGCCTGGGGCATCTCAGGGGGAAAGTTGAAGCTGAAAGTGGCGTACTCGGGTTTCAGTCCCGAAGTAGTATAGTCGGACGCGATCAGGTGGACGCTGAGCCATGCTGAGAGCTCGATACCGAAGGGCGGGATGACGGAGACCGGGTCGACGGTGAGAATCATGACACGCTTGCCCCCGAGTGCGATGACGGCGTTGTCGGCTCCTACCCCGGGGCCGACAATCAGGCGGTCGGTTTTCTTCCCCAGGCTCGAGTAGACGACGTTCTGCATGAAACCCGAGCTCGCCTTGCCTGCGTGAAGCAAGGTAACCAGATCCTACTCGAATCCGAGCCGCTTGAAGGCGGGTCTGGCTACTCGGATCAGGACGAAGGCAATGGGGATGAACGCAAGGTCGAGCAGTGTCAGGAAATCAGGCAGGGCCGCATAGAAGCCCGTACTAGCCCCGGTCGGGCTTCCGTACCCGAAGACCCCGAACGTGTAGAACGCCCAGTCAGGAAAGAAGAACGCGAGGGTCTCAAAGACAGTCGCTCCGACCATCGCTGCCGCCAAAGTTCTTGTCCCCCTTCGCCGCGCCCATCCTATGATCAGCGCTTCCGGGGCCCTTGCCCATACGATTCCGGGCGCGTATATCGCAGGCCACCCCAGGAAAGCGACGTTCAGCGATTCACCAACAAAGGAACCGATCCCCGTGGCGGCAGCCCCGGTCCTCGGCCCAGCCAACACACTCAGGGCCATGTAGATGGGCGGGGCCCAGGTGATTTCACCCAGCGGGGTTGGGAGTTTTATCGAAAAGAAAGTGGCGAGGGCTATCAGAGAAGAGAATACTACGACGACGGCGAGGTTCGTGGACGCGCTCGGCCTGGGAGGCCTAGCAGGCTCTTGCCCTGTGTCACTCACGGCCGCGTTCGAGGTTCGTGGCTTTATGAATTGTCCCCCCGGCGATTCGTGGATGGGCGCCCCACAGAGGCGCCGTTGAACCACACTTTTCGGAGTGACGTCGTTGGTGAAGCCGGTCGCTCAGCGAGCCAGGGCCTTCATTCTTTCTCCTTCGTTTGACGACCCCTCTAACCTCCTTCTGGCCGCTGCCATGAACTCCACGTAGATGGGCTCGGGCCTCTCGGGCCTGCTGATGTACTCCGGGTGGAACTGGGTGCCCATGTAGAACGGGTGACCATCCAACTCCATTATCTCAGCCCTCCTGCCGTTGTCGCTGAATGCAGTGTAGTGCATCCCCTTCTTCTCGAACTTCTCGAGGTACTTCTGGTTCAGCTCGAACCTGTGTCTGTGCCTCTCGCGTATCTTGTCTCGTCCATAGATCTCGAAGGCCCGAGACGGCTTCTTGAGGAATACATCGTGGCCTCCGAGTCTCATGGTCCCACCCAGGTCGGAAACCTCCCTCTGCTCGGGCAGCAGGTCGATGACTGGATTAGGCGTCTCGGGGTCAACTTCCGTCGTGTTCGCTCTGGTCAGCCCGAGCACGTGCCTGGCGAACGAGATGCTTGCCAGCTGGAATCCGAAGCAGAGCCCGAGATACGGTATCCCCTTCACTCTCGCATGGTTCGCCGCGGCTATCTTTCCTTCGGTGCCCCGGCTCCCGAACCCCTGGGGTATTACCACCCCATCGTAGCCTTCTAGCAGGGCAAGTTTGGCCCTGTCCCCCTCGATGTCCTCGGACTCGATCCACGAGATCCTCACCCTGACACCGTTGACAGCAGCCGCATGGCTCAAAGCCTCGTTGACGCTCACGTAGCTGTCGGCCAGGCTCGCGTACTTCCCCACCATGGCGATCCTGACCGTCTTCTCCTGGTCCAGGAACCTG
Organism: Nitrososphaerota archaeon; assembly: GCA_027887005.1. Taxonomy (NCBI): domain Archaea; kingdom Thermoproteati; phylum Nitrososphaerota; species Nitrososphaerota archaeon. The sequence goes on along the minus strand of JAPCJI010000009.1, from coordinate 35,105 downwards.
TCGGCGACAACATTCCATGCCGCGATGCTCAGCCTTGACCTGATGCCGAACTGTTTCAGGATGGGCTTCAGCACTCCCTCCTTCTCCAGGAGCCGGGGAACCTGGTAGATTGACTCGACGTCCGGGTCGGAGACAACGCTTTCCACAGGCACGCTGGTGAAAAGAGAGACCTTTTCCTTCGCCTCCTTCGGCAGGGACCTCGTCCCCCGTATCACGAGGATGTCGGGCTGGAGCCCGATCCTTCGCATCTCCTGGACGCTGTGCTGGGTCGGCTTCGTCTTCATCTCTCCGACCACGGACAGTTCAGGGGCGAGGCTGACGTGAAGGAACAGGGTCCTCTCCGGGCCCTCCTCCATCCTCATCTGCCTTAACGCCTCGAGGAAGGGCAGGCTCTCAATGTCCCCGATTGTCCCCCCGACCTCAACCACCAGGACATCCACCTTTGAATTGACTGCGAGCTCCCTGACCCTTCTCTTGATCTCGTCCGTCACATGGGGAATTATCTGGACCGACTTGCCGAGGAACCTTCCCCTCCTCTCATCGTCAATGACTTTCTTGTACACCTGGCCGGTCGTTATGTTGTTGGACCTCGACATGTCTCGGTCGAGGAACCTTTCATAGTTCCCCAGGTCCATGTCGGTCTCCCCGCCGTCGTCTGTCACGAAGACCTCGCCGTGGGTAACAGGGTTCATGGTCCCTGCGTCGAAGTTCAGATATGGGTCGATTTTCAGGCAGGTCGCTTCGAGCCCCGACAGCTCCAGCAATTTGGCCACGGAGGAGGTTGTTATGCCCTTGCCGAGGCCCGACATCACGCCTCCAGTCACAAAAAGGTACTTCGGCATATAGAAACTGGATGCCATCCGTAATTAAGCCTTAGGGTCTAGCCAGGGGTACCGGGGTTCGGTTACCCGGACGCTAGTCAGATTCGACGTAGAGTATGGAGGACAGGGGAATCGTCAGCTCCTTCCCATTTGCGCTAGTCTTGATGTATCCTTCAGATGACTTGCTCCAATCGATCGTCTTCACCTGGAAGGACTTGTCCAACGTTCCCAATCCGGCCGGAACCAGAACAATCTTAGGCGTCAGTGCGGCAAATGTGGTTTCCACGATTGGAGTCTCTTAAGGATTGAGACGCTTCCACCCCCCTCATGTCCCATGTCATCTTCGGGACCTCTCAAACTTGGCCGCTCACGACACAGGCTGAGTAATCACTGCCAGGTCAGACACGTCCACGAGGAGCTTGCTCGCCCTCTCCAAGGTGCCCAGAATCTTCACCATGTGATTGCCCTCGGCCGCGGGGAGCTGTCCGATGGACGCTAGGCTCTCGGTCACCTCATCTGCGAGTCCGTTGACCTTGGCGTTGATTGTCCTGAGTCTGCTTGCCCTGCGTGAGAGGAACGCCTGGGTCGCCAGGTCGGTCATCTGTTCAAGCTTCGCCACGCAGGAGGAGTATCGACGGGAGAGCTCCTTCGAACTCCGGGCCGCGCGGAGGTCCTTGGAAAGCTCGGCGACCGCATCCCCCTCGCTCTCGAGGAAGCTCGCGAGCACTCGGTAGTCGAGCACGTCAACCGGTGACAGGCCATACCCTTCGGCCACCTCTGGGCGCATTATCGCCGCCCTGATGGCCCGGACGAGCAGGAAGTACAGCCGGTCCACCTCGTCATCCCGTTCGGCGACCAGCCCCAGGAGCTTCGAGTCCCCCTTGGTCAGGCCCTCCGCTGTGTCCCTCAGCATCCCACCGAGGATGCTGGACATCCTCCTTACGATCCTCTCGGGGATTATCGCCGACGGTTCGAGGAGGAACTGGATCGTTATCTTCTTCGCATCCTCGTCCATGATTTCGAGACCGACCAGGTGCCCCATGGTCGCCTTCAGCATCGCCCTGTCTTCGCGGGAGATGACCTTCTTCCCGACGATTCGTATCAGGTCGTAACCGAGCAGGTAGGCGCTGGTGAGGTCGTTGGCCACGTGGCCGAAGTCCTCCCCTGGATACTCGAGTTCGATCTCCCTTGGCTTCTCCTCCGCATCTTCGATGGGCCTGACCAAGAGCTTCCTCCCCGAAAGTTCCTCGACCGCGACGGTCGCCCCCTTCCTGACCCCATTCTTCTTTACCCATGCCTTGGGAAGAGAAATCAACAGCGTCCCTCCCCCCATCTCCAGCACCTTCCTGGCGTCCAACCCTCTATAGAGAGGGACTGCACTCTATATCTGTTGAGGGACTGAAAGCTCCGCGGGCTCTCTGCCAAGCATCCTGAAGAGGTCCTCCGTCCTGACCCGAAACACGGCATTGGGGGTGCCTGCCGCCGCCCAGACATCGGCGAACCTCGCAAGCGAGAGGTCGGGTATGACTTCCACCCCATCCCTGTGCGGAAAAGGAGGGACTCCCCCGACGGGGAACCCGGTGTTCTCCCTGACCTCGTCAGGCGTGGCCGCCTTGACGGGTCCCTTCACGAGATTCTCCAGCTTTGCAGCATCCACTTTCCTGTCTCCAGAAAGCACCACGACGAAGGTCCTGCTTCCCTTGAAGACTATGCTCTTGGCTATCTGTTCGACGCCGCACCCGAGCTCCTGGGCCGCGAGAGCGGAGTTCTTCGTGCTCCCGCTGAATTCCCTCACTTCCACCGGGATTCCGGCTTTGCTCAGGAAGTCTGCAACCAGTTCCTTACTGCCAGGCAAGAGCTTCCAACCTAGGGGTGAGGCTGGACCGGCTTGTTGACCTGCTTGTTGACCGCGTCAGCGAGATAGTGGCCCCGCAGCGTGACCTTCGAGTCTGTCACCCCCTTGGTGGACATCACGGTCGCCTTGATGTCGCTTGCGATCTTCAGGGCGAATACAGGCGGGCAGAAGGGGGCGGTCAGATGGAATTCCAGGTTCACGAAGCCTCCTTCTGTCGTGAGATTGTCGATAAGCTTGAGGTCGGTGATAGGCCTCCCAAGCTCAGGGTCGATGATCTTGCCTAAACCGCGCTCCAGTTCTGCTCTGTCGACCTGAGCTTCGGACAACTGGTCTCAGATGCCTCACAGAGTATTTATCGCTTTAGCGCGAGAGCGGGCCCCAGGCACATGCCTAGAATCGCGGTAAGGTTGAAGATATTCGGTCTCGTCCACGGTGTCTTCTTTCGCGCTTCGATGGCTGAAGTCGCCGCAACCAACGCAGTTGCCGGCTGGGTCAGAAACAAGGAAGACGGCACTGTCGACGCCTTCCTCGAGGGCGAGGAGGCCCACGTCAGACGCGTCCTCGAATGGGCCAAGCGAGGCCCCGCGCGCGCCCGGGTCGACTCCATCAGGGTGGAGAAGACGAGAACCCGAAACTCCAGAGGATTCAGAATCGAAGGATGACTGCGAGCAAGCGTTTTAAGCGGAGCCTTGGGCAGCGGGTTCGAAGTCTTCTTGAAGAAGGTCGCTGTGATCAATGGCGACGGGACAGGGCCCGAGCTTGTCGACGCTACCCTCTCGGTTCTGAAGGCTGCAGGGACCGGGGCAGAGTTCCTCTCCTGTGAAGCAGGGTCAGAATGGTGGGAGAAGAACAGGGGGCCCAGCTTCATCCCCGACGAGACCTGGAAGGTCCTCGAGGAATCCGACACCTGCCTCAAGGGCCCTACCACGACCCTTCCCATTCCAGGCACTCCGCGCAGCGTGGCAGTGAGCATCAGGCAGAAGTTCAACCTCTACGCCAACGTGCGGCCCGTCAAGACCTTCCCCGGCCAGACCGGACCCCTTGGCGACGTCGACTTCGTCATCGTCAGAGAGGCGACGGAGGGGCTCTACGCGGGGCTCGAGCACAAGCTCTCGGACGACGTTTCGATCGCGATCAGACTGATCACCAAAGCAAAATCCACGAGCGTCGCAAAGTTCGCCTTTGCCGAGGCCGAGCGACGAGGCTGGAAGAGAGTCGTTGCCATCTCGAAAGCCAACATCCTAAAGGTCACCGACACCATGTTCCTCGACTCCGTCCGAGCCGTGGGGCGGAAGCACCCAGGGATCGAGCTGGAGGACCTGTTAATCGACAACTTCGCCCAGCAGCTTGTCAAGAACCCTCAGAGGTTCAACAGGAGCGTGATATTGGGGACGAACCTGTTCATGGACATAATGTCCGAAGAAGCCTCCGGCCTCATCGGGAGCGTGGGGATGGTCTACTCGGGGAACTTTGGAGACGGCTACGCGATGTTCGAGCCCGCCCACGGCAGCACCCCAAAGTACAAGGGGAAGAACAAGGTCAACCCGACCGCCACCATCCTCTCCGGAGCCTGGATGCTGGACTACATCGGAGAGAAGAAGGCGTCCAAGGCCATCTTCGATGCTACCTTCGATGTGGTTCGGGAGGGGAAGAGCCTGACCTACGACCTCGGTGGGAAGGCGGGGACCACGCAGATGGTACAGGCGATCATCCGGAAGCTATAGCCTCGTCTCGCCGAGTCCGGGAAAGGGCCCTAAGGACGGGCACTGAAACTAGCGCGCCCACCACCGTGAGGAAGATGCGCTCCTCGGGGTAAAGGTAGAAGATGTAGGTCCAGTACGAAGAAACGGTCTGGTAACCGAAGAGGACCCCCCTGGCCAGGTAAACATTCTCCGTCAGGATTCCTCCCATCGCATGGGCAGCCATGGTCGACGCAAGCGTCACCGACGTCACGAACGCCCAGCTCAGCCTTCCGATCACCTTCCTGGCTTCAAGTAGAAGGGCAGCCCCGAGCGCTACCACCGAGAGTAGATGCATCCAGACGAAGGGCACCTCCACACCACCGACCCCGACCGAAGGGAGGGAGAACGGACTCGACACGAAGACAGCCAACACCAAGATGGGAAGGCCTAGGGCAAGCTTCCTCCTTCCAGTGAAGCAGAGCCCAGCGAGGACCGCGGCGAGCAGGTCCACCATGAAGTCGAGACCCAGGAAGACGACAGGCCTGCCCAATCCGAAGTCGAGGAAGACGCCCAACACTATCGACAGGCCTCCCGCCAGCGGCCCCAGCACCATCCCTGCAAGCGGGCTGATGGCCTCGCGGAATGTTATGAACCCCCCCGTCCCGACCAGGGCTGAGATTGGAATCAGTCCCAGTATGGCGTAGATCGAGGCGAACACCGCTGCGGTAGCGACCAGCCTCGTCCTCCGCCTTGGGCGCAGCAACTTGGGCCGTTTTCTGCCGTCCGCATTAATAGTTTCAGCGAGGACCCCCGCTAGAAAGGGCTCGGCGACTAATCTTTTTAGCGACAACCTGCTGACGTGCCCTGTTGGCCGCCCAGGACAGCGAAGTCAAGAAGGCTGCGGAACTCAAGCTTTGGCTGGAGCGAAGGATTGCAGACTTCGAGGAGGAAATTGACCGACTCCGTGAAACCCTGGGCTATGTCGACGCGACGCTCAGGGCGACGACCTTCAAGCCAGCCATCGAGATGATGGCAGAGGCAAAGGATGCTCCGGAGATGAGAGAAATCAAACGCGACAAGGGCGGACAGGTACTCGCAACGGCCGCTGTCACGCCCGACGGGGTTTCAATCGAGCCAAAGGACGGCGTGATGCTTAGGCCCAGCACCCCGCCCTTCAAATCCTTCCTCCTGGGTAAGATTCTCCAGGAGATGAAGTCGAAGGACGAGAACCTTGTCGCGGCCGGCAAGCTTGCGAAGGGCATGGAACTCCGCTTCGACGTCGAAGAGAACAACGGGACGATAGGTAGGATAATGATCGAGAACTACCGAGAGAAGGCGAGGCTCAACGAGCTGCTCAACACGATCGCTTGGACTTTCTCCAGGATGCTGGAGAAGTAGTCATCCTGCCCGAGCGAGGACCTGTTCCAGGGATGGCGGAACGGGCTCGCGTCCTCTTAGATAGATTGCCGCTGCAGCGTTCGCAAACCTGAGCCTTTCCTCTGCCTTGACCTTCTTCAGCCGACCATAGATCGTCGCTGCCCCCCATACGTCCCCCGCGCCCGTGAGCCGCTTTGGAATGACCGGCCCTGACCGAAATGAGACGACCTTCCCCTTCTCCAGGGTCATCGAGCCCTCCTCAGTGTGGACGTCCAGTTCGATGCCCAGGGTCCTGCCGATTCCAAGGCATTTCTCCTCAAGTGTCTTCCCACCGACCCCGAGCACTTTCGAGGTCGCTAGGGCCTCCTGCTCGTTGAGGCTCATCCAATCGATTAGGTGATGGTCACGGGTCAGCTTCAGAAGTTCGCGATACCGATCAAGCCTGTCCCGGACGTCCGCCGGGTCGAAGAAGATCGTCTTGGCCCGGCCAAGCCTCTTCCTAAGCTCCGAAAGAAGCCTGGTCCCACTCCTGTTCGCGGCCCAGTTCACCGAGCAGACAAGCCTGGCGGTCTTCAACGACTCCCAGTCTTCCGGGCCGAGCAGTTCAGGGCCGAAATCCGCGGCGCCGCCCCCCTCTCCGAGCATCACGTTGGCCCTCTCCTCGAACGCAACGGTCAACCCCGGTGGCTTCGGCTTGGCCCTCACCTCCGCGTCCAGGCCTTCGAACGGCTCCCTCAACAGCGCATCGTGGACGCTGTCAGTGTGGGTGATGAGCAGCGTCCTCAGACCCAACTTCGCGAGGGCGTGGGCCAGGTTGACCGCGTTCCCCCCCTTGATCTCGGACTGGCTGACGTCGTGGATGCCCCCGCCACCCGCCCTCGCCTTCGACCCCACTTCCCGCAGAAGTCCCGAAAGGTCCTTGGTCCGGACGAGCCTGTCGACGAAGAAGTCGTGCATTACGGCGACGTCGAACGGTCGGGCCAATCTACTTCAGGATCTTCAGGCTCTTCACGGTTTTCAGGGCGTTCAGCTCCTCCAATGCTCGTCCGGAGAGCTGTCCTTCGATGACCAGGGTCATCTTTGCGTCGGGAACCATCTCGGGGTCCTCGGCAATCGCCTGCCTGACCACCATTCCGTGCCTTGATAGGATCTCTGCCACCCCCGCCATCACCCCCGGCGACTTCGGGTCAGCCTCGATTATCAGCGCGCTGTACCCGAGCACGGACACCAGGTCCACGAGGCTCGCACCCATGGGTCTCGTCCTGGAGAATATCGAGTAGAGATACCGGTTCCTGTGGATCTGCTGAGCCGTCTGCTTGACCACCCTCCTGTCTACGTCGACGGCCCTGGCCACGGCAGAATAGTCGACTTCGACGTCACCTACGTAGATCTTGTCGTCCTCCGAGACGCGCATCCCGCACTCGATCATCTTCCGCACCACATCTGGCCGCACGACCTGCCTGGAGAACTGTTCCTTGATTCGCGGCCACACGAGTCTGTGTACGAAACCGTACTTTAATGAGGCTTACCGTGCACCGTCGCTCATGTCTGATGTCTATCCGTAGGCCCTTGTTATCTTAACGCCGTCGACCAAAAGCCAGGGGCAGAGAGTCGGGGTGTCGACCTCCCACCATTGGATCCACTCCCTGCTCTTCGACAGGAGCCGCACGGACGAGAAGAATCGTTCCAGGTCATCTCCGGCCCTCATCCCCTTCAGGGGCCTCGTGACCTTCCCCCCTTCGACCAGGTAGGCGCCGTCCCTGGGGACCGTTGAGAACTCGCCGGTCCTGTAGTTCTTGAACCTGGTGTACCAGTTGCTTGTGAGGATGATGCCCTTCTTCGTTTCGCCCACCATCTCCTCGAAGGAGGAGTCCCCCGCCCCTACCTCCAGGTTCCACGGGTGCGGGTCCACGAAGCCGGCGCTCCCCGTGCTCGCCGTCTTCCACTTCCTGGCTGTGGTCAGGTTGTGAAGATAGCTCTTCAGGACTCCGCCTTTGATTATGGGGGTCGACTTCGTTTTCGTCCCCTCGTCGTCGAAGACCCTTCCGCCCAGACCTCCCTTGACGGTCCCATGGTCGGTCAGGTTGAACGCTTTCGAAGCGACTTTCTTGCCGATCTTCTCCGCCAAATAGGAGACTCCCGAATCGACCGAGAAGGCCGACGCCGCCCCCGCCACCGTCTCCACAATGTTGGAAGCGACCGTCGGGCTGAAGATTACGTTGTAGCTCCCCGCCTCCGGCTCCGAGGCAGTCACCATCTTTTTCGCATCTGTCCCCGCCCTCCTACCGGCCTCCTCAGGGTCGAAGCCACCGAAGGTCGAAGAGCAGGACAGCCCGTGGCCGCTTGCATCCTTCTCGGCGAACGACCTGATGTTCAGGGTGATCGAGGCCCTGGAGTCCGAGCCCCTGGTACCAGTGGAGGTCAGGATCGAGTAGATGACTGTCCCGGTGTCGATCACTCCTGCCGACCTCTTCCCCCCCGCAGCCAGCGATGCTGAGATTGCGCTCTTCGCCAGTTCGGGGAGCTCCTTCCCAGCTCCTTCCAATTTCTTGTCCACCCCGAGCGGGCTTGGTGAGAACCTGAGTGCCCTGTCCGGGAGCGGCACGTACTCCGACACCGGCAGCCCCTTCAAAGAGCCAAAGAGGTCGCCGACGAACTTCCTTACGCTCGACGGTTCGAGGTTCGATGTGGAAGCTATGGCCCTCCGCTTTGCCTTCGCGAGGTAAACCGTCAGCTCCGCCTCCTCGACCTGGTTCACGGTCGTCACCGAATTGTTAGCAAACCTGATCATCCTGTCCTTCCCTATGGCGCTGAGCGCCACAGCGTCCTCTGCCCCGAGTTTCATGGCCGTCGAAACCGCGTTCTCGTTGAGCGAATCCAGGTCCATCCTCAGGTCACCTCTCTCCGAGCCGTATCCCGCCCAAGAGAGTCTCAGGTCCGCCCGTCCAGACCGGCGCGCCCTGCTGAGGGTCTCCTTTCCCGCAGGTTGCCGCCTCGTACTCCATGTGCCTGCTCCTCGCCTTGACGCTCCCCCACAGCTTGGGGGTAGTGATCTCGAGCACCGGAGACTTCACTAGGCCCTTGACCTCTCCCTTCTCGATCAAGTACGCCTCCAGCGCCACGTACCTCTGGTTGAGCCTCTTGTCGTCGATGTTCCATTCTGTGAAGGTCTTGAAGAAGACTCCATGCTTCACCTCATGGATCAACTCGTCCGTGGAGTAGTCCCCCGGCTCGACGAACGTGTTCGACATCCTGATAATGGGCTCCCTGTCGAACCCCACCGAGCGCGACGCGCCGTTGCTCGTCAGGCCGAACTCCTTCGCCGTCGTCCGGTTCTGGAGGAATTCACTGATCACTCCGTCCTTGATCAGCCTCCTCTTCTTCCCCTCGACCCCTTCGTCGTCGACGGGGGTGTAGCCCATGGAGTGGACCAGGGTCGGGTCGTCGCTGACGTTGGCCTCCTCGCTTCCGATCTTCCTGCCCAGGCTGTCGGCTTTCAGGTAGGACTCGCCTGCCTGTGCTCCCTCCCTCCCAAGCACCCTGTCTGCCTCCTGAGGATGGCCCACCGACTCGTGGGCTGCGATCCCCGAGAGCTCCGGGCTCAGGACGACGTCCACCACGTCCGTGGGAGACTTCCTGGCTGTCTTCAGTACCCTCCCCAGAGTCTTAGCCTCCTCCTCCACCTTCTCCACCAGCTTGATCCTCTTGACTACCTCGAGTCCTCCGGTCTCCCCCTGCTGGATGAACCTCTGGGCCGCCGCCCCGCCCTCCATGGCGGTCAGTGACCCGAAGAACAGGATCCTCGGAAGCCTCGCTTCGACCTTCGCCCCATCGCTGTTGACGTAGTACTTCTCTTCGAGTTCTGCGCCGAGCCCCAGGAGCCTCCCCGGGATCTTGACCCCCGCCTTCCTCCCGGCTATCCTCTTCTCCATGTCCAGGAGGACGCTCCTCAGCCATGCGGAATCTGCGTTCTCGATTTTTTCTTTCTCGGGAGCCGCCCACTTTGTCCTCGCCGCCTTCGATTCGTCGAAGGCGATGGGGTGAGTGAGCGCCGGGGCTGAAGCGTTCGCCAGTTTAACGGTACCCTTCGCAAGGCTTCTCACGACGGCGGCCTTCATGTCGTTCGTGGCCCCGAACCCAAGAGCGCCTCGAGAAATGACCCGGATCCCGATGCCGTACCCCTCGGCGAAGAAAGAGGGCTGGGACTCCCCGTTCTTCAGTAGGAACTGCCTCCCCCTAGTGGTCTGGACCCTGGCCTCAGCGTAGCTTGCACCGGCAGACAGGGAGGTGGAAACCGCTGTCTCCGCGAGGTCCTTGGCTTCTCCCAGCTTCAACGGCTGTCGCGGCACAGCCAGCTTATTTCTGCGTTTTCTTCAGAGCTTCTGGAGGTCTCGGACCATCCGTCGGATGACCCCGAAGCCGCTCTCCCATAACTTCGCCGACGAGATGTCCACACCCACCTCCCCCAGGATCCCCGCAGGGCTCTTGGACCCGCCGTATGCAAGGAGCTTCAGATACTTCGGAACGAACTCCCTTCCCTCCCTCGAGTAAGCGTCGTAGAGCGCGAGACTCAGCAGGTTCCCGAAGGCGTAGGCGTAGCAGTAGAAAGGAGTGTGGAAGATGTGGGGGATGTAGGTCCATTCCCACTTGAACTCCTCGGGCACTTCCACGGCTGACCCGAACTGATCCCGCAGGCTCTTGGAGTACAGAGTGCAGAGGTCTGAAACCGTCGCCCCTTCGTTGACCGCCGGATGGGCCTGGCTCTCGAAGACCACGAAGTAGGCCTGTCGAGCGATTGTAGAATACATCGAAGTGATCTTCTCCAGTAGCACAGCGCGCTTCATCTCGACGTCCTTCTCTTCGCGCATGAACTTGTCGAAAAGGATCATTTCGCCGAAGACCGAGGCCGTCTCTGCAAGCACCAACGGGGGCTGGAAGGTCAGGACAGAATGAGACGATGCGAGCTGGCCGTGGATCGCGTGCCCCAGCTCGTGGGCAATGGTGTAGACATCGCGGGTGACCCCGGCGAAGTTCAGGAACACATAGGGGACTACCTTCGGCGTTATGCTGTAGCAGTAGGCCCCGTGGGTCTTGCCCCTCCTCGGAGAGGCATCGACGTGCTCTTCCTCGAAGACCTTCTTCACTAACTCTGCGACCCTGGGGTCGAACTCGTTGTATGCATCGATTACAGTGTTCACCGCCTCTCCGTATCCCACCTTCTTCTCTTTCAGGGCGAGGGGAGCGTAGATGTGATACCTCGTCATCTTCCTCCCCAGTATCTTGGCCTTTAGCCTGAAAAAATCCTGGAAGACAAAGGCGTTCTTCCTGCACGCCGCCAGCAGGGTGTCAACGGCGCGGTCGGGGACGTCGTTCTCCAGGTTGCGCATGGCGATGGCGCTCGGATAGCCGCGCATCTTGACGTACTCGTTCCTCCAGTCCCGGACGATGGTCCTGTAGACCTCACCGACGACTGCCCCCTCTTCGGCGTACCTCCCAAGGAGCGCCCTGTAGGCCCCCTCTCGTCGGGCCGGGTCGGGAGAGGCGAAGAGCTTGATTACCTCCTCGGCCACCATTTTCTTTGGCTTCCCCGAGGCGTCCTTGACCACCTCTCCCCTGACCTTCATCGTGAAGGTGAACCCAGATGTGACCTGGTCATAGTGGTGGGTCCAGCCCAGGAACCCTGTCACGTTCTTGAGGTTGACCGCCTGTTCGACCTTCTCGTCGAGGACGTGAGGCTTCAGCTTCCTCCAGTATCCGAGGAGATAGCGGTAGTCAGGGTTCTCCGGGGTCAGGGACGCAGCCGTGGACCCGTCGAGGGCTGTCCACCACAACCTGAAGAAGAGCACCGTGTTATCTACATCGGCCCTGAGGTCTTCGACCAGGTCGAGGGTCGCCTTGACCTGCTGGTCGGCGGTGTCAGTGGAGTACCTCATGTAGGCCTGGGCGCTGGTCCTCAACAGGCCGTCAACTACTTCCTCGTACAGCCCAAGCGCGGACTTGAGTTCCTCCCTTGAGAAACCTCCCATACCCGCTCGGAGTCCCTCAAAGCGCTTCGCCTTCGCCCTGATTTCCTCCAACTTCCTATCCGTCCGCTCCCCTTCGCCACTAGGAAGGGCGTCCTCCAAGTTCCACCGCCCTGGGGCGAACCTAAGACGGTGCAACCCATGATATGCACCCGAGACCGTAATAAGTTGTCAGCTCGCCGCGACTGGGATAGGCCTGCCCTTGGCCGGCACCACCAGCTCCCACTCCGACTTCCTCCTGAACCTCCGGAAGAGTTCGGGGTGTTCGGTGTGCACAGGGACGACCTTCTTCGCCCCCACCCGCCGGACCAGCTCTCCGACCTCGCCTCCCGGCGCGTGCCCCGACGCGTGAAGCTGATGATAGCTGAACCCCATGTGGTCGATCCAGTTGCGGATGGCCGTCTCCTCTTGTTCACCCTCCTCGTTGAAAGCCTCGGTGGCCGCATGGATGTATGTCCCTCCTCTGTCCGGCCTGATGTCGATCAGCTCAGGGAAGTTCCAAACCTCGAGATGGAGGAATGTCTCCTTCTGCCTCCTCCTGACCTCAGCCGCGGAGACCCCACTGTCGAGGAACCTCCTCTCCCAGGGAAAGTAGTCCTTGTCGTCGAGGGTGCCTGACCTCTTCCTTCTGAGGTAGACGCCGACGTCCTTGCCAACCCGCGGCACCCTGAGTTTCTTGTCGAGGCGAAGCTTATCCAGTATCAACGCGGTCTTCATCGAGACCACAAGCCGCCTCCCTGACTCCCTCGCGGCCGCGTCGAAGGTGTTGATGCGGTCGATATCGTTGCCCCTAAAGGTAGAAAGGACAAGCTTCCTCCCGGCCTTGACCTTCCTCTTCGCCTCCTCGAGGACCGAGCGCTCGCTCAAGCCTCCCTCGGCGGGCCCAGGCGCGACCCGTGTCCCTTCGGTCAGCAGAAGGTCCGGGTTTGCCCTCCGGGCCGCCTCCACGAAGTCTCTCGTCATCGAACCGGCCGGCCCGTGGAACCTGAAGTCCCCAGTGTAGGCCAGGGTGCCCTCGCTCGTGTGGACCACGAATCCGTAGGTCCCCGGTATCGAATGGTCCACGTGGACAGGCACGAACTCCATGGCCCCGACCCTGAACCTGTCTCCTGTCCTGAAAGTCCTGATCTCATGCCCGTCCAGCGGAGAAGAGGATGCCTCGCTGCTCGCCTCATGTATCAGCGATGTCGTCTCTCCGCAGTACACCGGAATCTTCGGGTCGACGTGGGTTATCCTCCCCATGTGGTCCCAGTGATAGTGGCTGAGAACCACGGCGTCGATTTCTGGAGCTGCGTACCTGATCTTCGTGTTCTGCAGCGCCTTCTCCGAGTAGAGACCGGGGATCTCCGGAAGCAGACCGAACTCGAAGAGGTCTCCTGCTCCGTTGACCGAACGTGGTTCGATGCCGCCTTCAAAGAACTCCCCGCCGTCCGCGAAGCCCGAGCCGAAGTCCAGCAAGACCTTGGTGTCCCTGTCTTCTAGGACGAACTTGTTCCCGCCTATCTCGCCGACCCCGCCATAGAGAGTCACGCGAGGCTTCATCGGTGAGTCGGGCGTGACAAATTACTTAATGCTTTGCGCATCTGTCCCTGGTCTGCCAAAGCCGAGCCTCGGCAACGGATAAATACGAACGTCGAACCAAACCCCTCGGCTTGTACCCTGTGATGTCGGTGCTTCAGGCCAGTAGCGACATCAACGGTTCGTTCGACATCCTAGTTGCTGCCATCGGTCTGGCGGGACTCGCCATCCTAGTCCTATTCTTCAAAAAGAAGATCTAGACCGTGGCCAAGGTCGCGGCTGTCTTCGACATAGACGGAACTCTTGTCACATTCAAGTTCGATGTTGCCGGCACCCGGAAGGCTCTCATCTCGGAGCTTGCCAGTCGAGGGTTCGACACCGATGGGCTTGGAATGAAGACGCCCACCCAGCAGATAGTAGACCATGCGAGGTCTCAGGTGGGGTCGGGGAAGAACCCCAATGAATTCCTTGAGCTGCGGAAGGAGCTCTACTCGATCCTAGACGGGTTCGAACTTGAAAGCGCGGGTGCGGCATCCATCTTCCCCGAGACCCGCGGCACCCTCGACCGCCTGCTTTCGAACGGGGTCCGCCTCGCCGTCCTGACCAATAGTGGGAAGAAGGCGGCCTCCGAGCTGCTCAAGAGGTGCGGCATCTCGGACCGCTTCGAGTTCGTCCTCACTCGAGACGATGTCGACGCCATGAAGCCCAGTCCCGAAGGATTGCAGAAGGCGGTCTCCCTCTTGGGGATCCCGGCCCGTGATGTCTACTACGTCGGAGACAGCCTATACGACGTGTCGGCAGGGAAGAGGGCCGGGGTCAAGGTGGTGGCCGTGGCCACGGGGAACTTCAGCGAGGCTGCGCTCAAGGACGAGGGTGCCGATTATGTGATCTCCTCCATCTCTGCGCTGGCAGGCGTCCTGGGCGCATAGGCCTAAATCGAAGGCAGTGAAGCCCGTCTTGCGTTGAAGCTGACTGAGGCCGAGAGGGCAGTCCTCAGGTCAGTCTGCGACACCCTGGTGCCCGGGCTCGAGGACCAGTCCCCGTTCTACAGACGAAGCGCGACCGATCTCTCTGTGGACGGTCTGCTTGCTGAAGCAGTGGAGGAGGCGCTACAGCCCGGCAACGCCCGCGACTTCCGCCGAGTCCTTTCGGTCTTCGACAGCCGGCCCTACAACCTGGTGTTGACGGGGTCGCCTTCGAAGTTCACCCAGCTGTCTCCCGAGGCCCGCCAGCGTTACCTGAGCGCCTGGAGGGACAGCCCCATCGGCCTGAAGAGGACGGCCTTTCAGGCTCTCAAGCGCCTGACCTGCTTCCTGAACTACTCCTCGACCGGCCCGGACGGACTGAACCCGAACTGGCCCGACATAGGCTACCCCGGTCCGCTCGGCGACCCTCCCCTCGAGACGCCAGCCGAACTCTTGTTGAACCCGGTAGACATTCGAGCCGACACCAAGCTCGCGTGCGACGTCGTAGTGGTGGGCTCCGGCGCTGGAGGGAGCGTGATCGCCGACCGGCTCTCCGCTGCGGGCTTCGACGTGGTGGTCGTCGAGCAGGGTCCCTACGAGACGTCCAAGACTTTCAGGCGAAGCGAGTTCTTCATGATGCAGAAGCTCTTCCAGCAGAGCGGGACGGCCGCGACAAAAGACCTGTCTTTCGTCCTTCTCGCTGGGAGGGGAGCGGGGGGCGGGACGACCGTCAACTGGAACACCTGCCTCAGACCCCCAGGCCGCATCCTGAAGGAATGGGAGGCAGATTTCGGGATCGGGGGCGTGGCCGGCCCGACATTCTCGTCCTACCTCGACGAAGTGTGGCGCGCCATAGGGGTCAACACCAAGGAGAGCCAGAGGAACCCCAACAACCAGGTCCTCTGGGACGGCTGCAGGTCCCTTGGCTATGCCGAGGGCACTGACTACGAGGTCATTCAGAGGAACGCAGTCGGGTGCAACCAGAGGTGCGACTTCTGTACCTACGGATGCGCCTACGTCTGCAAGAAATCCACCTCGATCACCTACCTGCCCGCAGCCCAGAAGAAGGGGGCCAGGACAGTCTTCGACACCCGGGTCGAGCGGGTGGACATCCTGGGAGGCAGAGCCCGCGGGATAGTGGGGACCCACACGGCCGGTGGGAAGAACCACAGGCTCGAGGTCGCAGCGAGGGCAGTGGTTGTGGCCGGAGGAGGGATAGAGACCCCCGCGCTGCTCCTGCGCTCCTGCATCAAGGACAGGAACCTGGGAACGTATCTGCGCCTGGACCCCACGGTGGCTGTAGGGGGGGTGTTCGACAGGGAGATCAGGGCCTGGTCCGGCCCTCCGCAGACTGTTGCTGTGTGGAAGTTCGTCGACCTCGACGGAACCTATCACGGGTTCTGGGTCGAGGCCGCCCCGGCCCACCCCGGCCTCTTCGCGCTTGCAATTCCCTGGACTGGGGGCCGGGAGCACAAGGACTTCATGAGGCAGTACTACGCCAGGTCAGCCGCATCCATCGTCCTCCTTAGAGAGCGGAGCTCCGGGAGGGTCGCCATAGACAAGGACGGCTTTCCAGTCGTCACCTACGACCTGGGCCGCGAGGACAAAGACACCCTGGTCCGGGGAATGGAGGAGACCGCAAAGATACTTGCCGCGGCTGGGGCGGTGAGCGTCTGGACCACGCACAACGACCCGGTGGTCGTCGGGGACGGCAAGAATCGGCTCACCTCCAAAGAAATAGACACGTTCTCGCAGATGGTTAGGTCCCGGGGGGTCTCCTACAACAGGATGATGCTCTTCAGCGCTCACCTGATGGGCTCATGCAGGATGAGCGGCGACCCGTCGATGGGACCCACATCGCCGACGGGCGAACTCCACACCGTGAAGAACCTCTTCGTCGGCGACGCGTGCGTCTTCCCCACGACCCCGGCGGTCAACCCGATGATATCGATCATGGCTATGGCACTCCGGGCTGCAGAATCCATAATAACATCGCTCCAAAGAGCCGACTAGTTCTCATGGAAGCCTCCTCTAAGCAGCCCCCCTTCTACATCGTCGGCCTCCCCGAAGAGCCGTTGGAGGCGACAGAAGCAAAGCTAAAGTTCGAAAGGCTGTCCCTGGAACTCTGGAAGGTCTTCCCGTACATCGAGGAGATCAGGGCCGTCATCAAGTCAAAGAAGCCGGCCAAGACCCACGCCCGCTACGAGGTCTCGGTCGAGGTCTACACTCCGCGCGAGAGGCACGCCTTCTCAGAGACTGGATACAACCTTGCCCGCGTCTTCGATTCCATGGGGCCCAGGATGAAGCGCATGCTCTCTTCAAAGCAGTCCCGTGTGACCGCGACCCACGGAGAGACGCGACGGAAGTTGTACGAGTAGATACCTAGGCCTGCGCTGAGGCGCCGGCGCCTAGGAGGAGCTGGCGATTCTGTTCCTTGAGCACCTCGACTTCCTCCCTGAGCTTCGACAGGGCACCGGAGGCCTCGGACGCGGAGGAGAGTTCTCGGTAAACTTCCAGCGCTTTCCTCTTCACCCTCGGGTCGCGGTCATGGGTGGCCGCTTCCTTCAGAGCCTCGAGGAACCGCTTGTCCCCCAGGGACGGAATCAGCTTGCTGACCAGGTGGTACCTGACCCTGAACTCCTTGTCCTTCTGTAGCATCTCCCTAAGCACCGGCAGCTCAGCGCCGAGCACATGGCCTCTCCCCTGGATTGCCTTCAGAGCGCCGATTCGCACTCGGGTCGGCCTTCCATAGCCAAGGTTGTCTCGGATTACATCGATCACCGACTGATCCTTGAGCTTGCCCATGGCGTCGAGACATGCCTCGGCGAGAGTTTCGTTGGGCGAATGAACCTCCATCGACTTCAGGAGCAGAGGGAACGCGCCTTCCGGCCAGGACTCTCCGAGGGCCAGGGCAGCTTGGCACCTGACGTAGGGGCTCTCGTCGCTTTCGAGTAGCTTGGTCAGGGCCGAACGCGCCCTTTCATCCTTGTAGTTCCCCAGTGCTTCAGCCAGGGCCCGTCTTGTGCGCCTGTTCTTCGGGGTGCCTACTTGAAGGAGGGCCTCTAGGGATTCCTTGGTGCCGATCTCCCCCAGGGCCTTGAGCGCGCTGGCGTTCACGTGCCAGAAGTGATCCTTCATCGCAGCGCTCCTTAGTGGCCCCACCGCGATGCTTGCCTTGGCCTCCCCCAGGCCCTTAGCAGCGTCAGCCCGGCTCGAAGCGTCTTCGCTTCCCTCGAGCTGGTTGATGAGGAGCTCTGCTCCCTTGTCAAAACGGACCTTCTTCAGGAGCCAGTGCCTCGGGTCGAACTCGACTATGGTCGGCTTCGAATCGAGCCCGAAGGAGAAGCTCTGCTGGGCTGAGTCGAGTTGCACCCGCCTCCTGACTCGGCGCCCTCCGGCGTAGAAGACGAAGTCGCAGGGGAGCTTGAAGACAGGGGTAAATTGTTCAAGCTTCTGAGTCTGATTGACGCTAAGGGTCGCTAGCTTCCCGTCCTCGTCCCAAGAATAGGCGACCAGGAACTCCGGGAACCCCGCGCGGAAGAATGCCTGCTCGAAGAACTCCTCGAGCGAGTATCCCGAAGCCTTCTCCATCGCCTTCCGGAAATCATGGGTATCGACCACCCCAAAGGAATTCGATCTCAGGTACACCGACACTCCATCGAAGAAGGGCTTCTCTCCCATGAGGTAGCGCAGCTCATGCAGCATCCACGCCCCCTTCTCGTACATCGCCAGGTCGAAGAGGTCGTCGGGGTACACGTACTCCCTGTCGACGATCGGCCGCCTGTATTCGGTTGCGTCTTCTTCGAAGTACTCCTCGGCCTTGACCTCCATGTCCCAGCGGAGCGAGTCGGCTCCTCTTGTCTTCTCGATGTAGAGCACCTGCATGTAAGTTGCGAAACCTTCGTTGAGCCAGCCGTGGGACCAGTCGACGCAGGTGACAAGGTCACCGAACCACTGGTGGGCCAGTTCGTGGGCCACCAGGTTGACTGCGTTGGTGTTTGGCCTCGAATAGTAGGTCTGGAAGTCTTCCTCTGACCCCGCGTCCGGGTAGTAGCCCATGGCAAAGGTGGTGGCGTTGAAGTTCTCCATCCCTCCGAAGATGAAATCTTCGACGGTCGTCTGGTCGTATTTCGAGTAGGGGTACTTCACCCCGGTCAGCTCGTTGAAGACCTGGATCATCCTCGGGGTCTCGCCGAAGTATCGCAGGACATCCGCCTCTTTGGACTTCGGATAGTTGTAGTTGAGCTTGACCCCGTCGGACTCCTCCTCTGTCAGGGCGAACTTTCCAACCACGAAGGAGGTCAGGTAGCTGGAATGCGTGAGGTCTTCCTTCCAATGGAACGTAGCCAAGTCCCCATCCTCCTTGCGGTCTACCAGGCTCCCGTTGGAGATGACCCTGAACTCCTTGGGGACGGTCAGGAGTATTTCGCTCGTGAACTTGTCGTTGGGGTGGTCGTAGCACGGGTACCAGTATCGTGCGAATTCAGCCTCGTTGTGCGTCCAGGCCTGGACTTCCTTCTCCGGATGCTCGGCATCGGGCTGGATGAAGTAGATCCCCTCGACAGGGGTGGTCGAGTAGGATACTTTCACGACGTGGGAGCCTGATAGGGGCTCCGCCGAAGCGACGAAAAGCTTCTGAAGGTCGTACTCGAAGTCGCACTTCGTCCCGTCCAGGGTCACTTCGGATATCTCCAGACCGCACGCATCGAACCCGAGCCGCTTCATTCCCGCCTTGAGGGGCGTCACTGTCAGGGAACAGGACCCCCAGACCCTCTTCCGTTCAAAGTCGAGGGAGAGCTCGATCCTGGCGTGCTCGGTGTGGAACTCCTTCGAAGGTGGGTAGTGTACGCTCGACTCCGGAATATGAAACGACCTGTATGCTTCTGCTCTCATGCGAATGGCGGGGCTCCGGTCGCTTGAAAAGACTTTCCCGGAGGCCATATTCTAAAATATGACATGAGAGGGTCTCGATTCGTCATGGAGACAGGAAGGGTGATTCAGGCCCTGATCATCTTCTCTGCTCTGCTCGGCCTCGCGTTCCTCTGGATAGCGAACGGGGTCCTTCCGGGGGCTGTCTTCGACTTCATCGCCGTGGGATGGGCGCTCTTTGTCGTTGACAGTGCCCTGACGTTCATCCGGCCCGTCGCATCCTACTATCTCGGGCTGGTACTCGCGGTCCTGGCGCTGGCTTCTTCCCTCCCGCAGTCTGCCCACTACGCACTCATCGAAAACGGCCAGGTCCTCCAGGCGACAGTCTTCATACTCGGGTCTGCGGCCCAGGTCCTGATCATACTTCTCATGGGCCTTCGCTTCGTGAAGAGTCGCAGAAAGGATGAATGGGCATGGCCTGGTGCAAAGTCTCCAGCCTGACCGCGGCCGTATCACGGACGCTCAGACACGCTCGATTTCCAATTAGCCGCTCAGACCTCCTCACGGTAACTTCGGGCAAGACCGTAGAAGGATGGGAGGTCAGCTATTTCCTAGGACAGGCGCTCCACAAGGGAAGGTACCCTGACCTCAGGTCAGTAATGGCCGACCTGGAATCCTGGGTCGAATCTCAGGGTTAGATGTATCCCCACGAGAGAAGCATGTCGCTGTCGTGTATCCAGCGGTGCCCGATATCGATCCGGTAGAACATGTTCGGGATCATCACGTTCTTGACATTCTGATACGACCTATCGATTGCGTCGGCCATGGTTGCGCCCGAGCCGGTCACGACGAGGGCATAGCCAGAGTTCCCGGCGATGTGCCAGTCCCCTTCTTCGAGCTTGACCTCGCCGATGTGAATCCCGTCTAGTGATTGGCGCCTGAACAGGATTGTCGCCCCTTCTGAATACTTCTTGAACGCCTTGTCGTCCTCAAATGGCCACGGCGGTATGGTTACCACCACACCAACCTGGTACCCCTTCTTGGTCCTAAGCTGCGCGTCCTTCCCTTGGGCCAGCTCCTGCAGGAAGGTCCCCCAGTCGCTCGTGACCCCCTCCATCTGTATGCTTATCGTGGGATATCCGAAACGGGTGGTGAACTCCAGGGGCCAGATTCCCTTGACGTTCGCGATGCAGTTGATGTCAACGTAGCCGACGTATTTGCTTTCGGCGAGCTTTTCCTTCATCTTCAAGAGCGTCCGGTCGAAGACTGGACTGGACTTCGTCCAGTACATGCTAGTTCCCATCTCTCCCGTACTCGGCCCGAGTTCCTGCGGGAAGAGCCGCTTGTGTTCGAAGTTCACGCAGAGTGGAAGGGTGAAATCCTTTCCGTTGAAGAAGGCCCCCACGGCGATTTCCACTCCTTCAGCATACTTCTGAATCAGGAACTCCTTGATCTTCTTCGACCAATTGGCCTTGTAGTGCTCCAGGACCTGGAGGACGTCCTTCCCGTCGGACTCCTGCCCTATGAAGAGCAGCTCCTTTTCATTCTGGGCCTTTCCGCTCGGTTTCAGGACGTACCTGTCGGGATTGGCCTTCACGAACCCAATGGCCTCGTCGAAGGATGTGAAGTTCCAGCTCGGAAGTATGTCAACGCCGGCAAGGTTCAACTCCGACTGGCCGAACTCCCGATCAAGCTCCAGCTTGTCGGCGTAGGTCGAGCCCCCAACCACGAACTTGCCCTCGTTCCTGAGTTGCTCTGCCTTGGAGCCGAACTCGATGTCGTCGAAGATTATTACGTCTGCCCAGTCTTTCAGTGGCTCCCACTCATCTACCTTCTCGAAGAAACCGAGCCCAACGTCCTTCTCTCCCTGGTCGTGGCAGAACATCTTGACCTCGTGGCCCTCCTTCTTGAGCTGCCAGGCGAGGTCAGCTGAAAGACTCTCGTCCGTCACGAAAAGGAATTTCATCCGAAACGATTCGGAATTGGTTCCAGTTAATATTCATGACGCCCTGGACCAAATGAGGATGGTCAGGAAGAGTAGGTGACCTTTACGCTCTGCGTCGTCAACGCGTAGAGCCAGAGCTTCGGATAATGGATTGTGCTGGTGAACGAGACTGTGTAGTTTGAGTTGGGCACTGGAAGTGGTCCGCCAGTCCAGTCAGTGGAGTTGACGAGGACAGTTCCGCCTGCCGGGACTTGCTGGTTTCCCTGGTTCCCCCAGTACACCTCCGCGGTCTCTCCAACTCCCATGTTGGTCACGGAAATCTGGGTGACCGTGCCCCCAAAGGGCGCGCCGTGGGGATACACCGTCAGGCCGTTCACCCTGATCAACGGCAGGGGCTCAGGGCTTGAGACAGGGTACTCCACTGACATCAGCTGCGAAGTCCCTGCGGTACCGTTGAAGAGCAGTACCTCGACCACCCCATTCTTCTCAACTGAGACTGGGCCAGTGAAGGGTGCCATCCCAAACCCGAACAAGTCGTAGCCGAAGGAAGCGTAACTTCTCACCCAGACCTGGGAGAAGGCCGTGTGGCAGATCGCCGTGCCAGGGCAGAGGTCAGGGGAGGTGGGAGCGTTGATTGACGCGAGCCGTTCGAAGGGGACGATGGGCGCCCAGATGAATGCCAAGGCAAGCAGAGCCACAAGGGTTACGGCGATGAGTGCGAAGACCTGGTTCCGGGCCAACCTGACCGGCTCGCCCAGATGGCATATTTTGGCCTTTTGAGGGAGGGCGGGAGAGACCTTAGATTGGGAGCCTATTCTTCCACCGCACCCCCCCGCTCCTGCAGATGTTTGCGGAGGGTGTAGGTCTGGTCAGAGTTCCGCATTGCGAGATAGGCATCGAAGTCCAGCTGCTCCGAGAGTTTCTTCCCAGCCCTGATTGCCTCTGCCTGGCGCCTCTCGACCTTCCATATGGACTCGGCAGCTTCCAAGACCTCGTCAATACTGTCCCAGGAGACGAAGAGAACCCCATCGTCGTCTGCGAAGACAGCGTCTGAGCCGTCGACTGTGAAACCATCCCACTGAGCTGAAGAAAGGTCCTGCGGAATCCTCTGGTCCAGGCGACGAGGTCCAACAGGAAGTGACCCATAGCTGAACACCGGAAAACCAATCCCGAGGAGCTCGCTTGTGTCCCGGTGGTAGCCCCTGACCACCAGCCCGGCCAGGCCCCACGCCCGCGCCTCCAGGACTGTCAGATCCCCCACGCAGCTTTCGTCGGTCCTGCTGTCGTTATCCACAACCAAAACGTCTCCAGGTTGGGCTTTCTTCATGACTTCAAGGAAGACGTCCACGCTGCCTCGGTGATGGGCGGGCAGCACTCTGCCAGCGATTTGCATTTGTGGTACGAGCGGACGGATGCCAGAAGGGGCGACACGCAGGGGGATGTGTAGGCGAACGCATGCATCGGCTATGAGGGGAGTGGAAAGCTTGGAAAAGATATTCGCGAGTTTTCCGTTGTCCATTGCGGTCCATCCATCCCTGCCCGTTATTAAGAAACAATGACAATTCTACGGGCATGATAGCGACCGGTCCAGGCGGTTATCCTTCTTCTGCACTCCGCATCGATTGAACTATCATTGGGCGACGACGGAGCCCGCCATCCAACCTGGCGTCGCCATGGCGCCACCTAGTCCGTCGGGTCCGCTCCCGCAGATCGTCATGCAGTACCATGTGTAGGTCCCCGGCGTGTCGATTGTGAAGTACACGATCACGGTGGAGGCGGTGGGGATGGGGACGTTGAGTCCAAGCGCGGGAATAGTGAAAGTGTGCGCAATCACGCCCGGGTCCAAATTGGATACTGTTTGAACGCCTCCTATTGATATGCCCGCTGAGCGCTGAGTCGCGTTCACGAGGGTGTTGTTGACGAAGGTAATCTGGTTGTGCACCGTCCCCGTAACATCTGCGTATTGTGCTCCCGTGAGGTTGGCTGAACCCCCGTCGTAGTTGACTATCACAAGCTTGATCAGCCTGTGAGCAGGGATCGTTATCTGGGCAGATGACTGTAGTCCGTTCGGCCCGAGGATGAAGAAGGCGGGTTGTTCGCCAACGGTCGAATTGAAGTGATTCCCGGTTGTTACAACGAGAGTTACTACATACGGAGACGACGCGTTTGTACTGCTCGTCTGCGTCTGGGTCGTGGTGGACACCGACGTGACTGTCACGGCCGCCCTAGTCGAGACTGTCGAGGTTATGCCCCACCCCACTCCGATGCCAAGGGCAAGAAGCACAACCATGGAACCTGCAACCAACACGCTCGTGTTCACCTGGGCGTCTACCTGAAGTCATGGGAACGCCGTTCGGGTATAAGAGCCAAGACACGATTCTCATGCATGAGAATCACACGGACCAGCGTGATGCGTCATGCGCCTGGCTTCCTGCACAGCCACGATGACCTGAAGATCATGCGATGGTGATTCCGACATTCGAATCAGCATTTTCCACACGGCGTGACGAACTCATTCAAGGGGTCACCATTCACCCCTTCGGCCACCGGTACGAGTAGTACACAATAATGGCGGGAGCCACTGTCGCTGCACCGTAGATAAGTGTGAAGTGCGCATTAGAAGCCGTCAGTTGTGATAGGCCGGACGCCGTCCCTGCGATTCCGAACACTGTAAAGGCAGTGCCCAAGAAGATGTTCGCCATGCGGTTCCAAGAATCCTTCAGCGTCAGGCAGAGGAAGGGTATTGCGAAGAGGCCTAGTGAGGCGGCGGTGGACAAAAGTGAGTATCCAGGCGTCAGTTGCGGCGGGGACACTCCCGCGCCCAACTGTTCGTAGGCAGAGAGCGTCGAGAAGGCGAACAGAACGAAGACCGTGAAGATCCACAGCATCGCAATCCTGGTCTTCAATAGCGTGTTTTCCACTACGAACCATCACCTACATTCAGCCCCATGACGTTCAATGGGCAAAGCGTACAAATTCTCTCAGTAGCCATGGTCTGTTCCTACTTCTCATCCCTTGGCGTCTGTTTCGGTAATAAAGCTAGAAACCGATTCTCAAATCTGAGAAAGGAAGAGTGACTGACCGTGAATTCGAACCCGTTAGGTCTGCGAACCGGCGACTCCACGCGCAACGTCGTTGGTGACGTGGCTTGAATAGAGCTCTATCCTTCCTTGGCGAGCCAAACAGGGTTCATCAGCCTCGCAATATTTGCCGCCGGCGGGCCATTCCCTAGGCCTTCGCCTGACCCGTGAATCAACATCTCAATGAGCGGCCGTTCCACAAATTCCATCCAGGGCTCGGACTGGCAAGCCAAACGCGACGAAAACCCTGGAGCGTGGCTTGGCACCCATTGGTAAAGATCCTTCCAACGACCGGCGCCAGATTAGGGAAGACTCTTTCTGATTCCTACTTTTGGCAATCGTCCTTGCCCTTCTAATCCGTCACATTGAAGGCCAAATCAAGGGGTGGGCTAGACGCAGGCGGAACAAGTAGTAGGCGGAATCGGCGGCATCACAGAGATCCAACAAGCAGCGGTACTTACCGATGGCCTTTGCAAGTCCTTTGGCTCTGTGAATGCCCTCGAAGGGCTCAACCTTAGGGTTCCCCAGAAGTCAATCTTCGGCCTTCTTGGGCCGAATGGTGCAGGAAAGACCACGACGATCAAGCTTCTCCTGGGTCTCATCAAACCGACGATTGGGCGGGGCACCATTCTCGGTCAAGACATACAGAAGAGCAGCGTCGAAGTAAGGAGGCGCATAGGATACCTCGCCCAGAACCCTAGCTACTACACGTACATGACTGCCCGTGAAATTCTGCTGTTCAAGTTACGTTTCTACTTTGGTGGTGAAAGGAGGGCGATGGAGGAACGCGTTCAGGAGACGCTCGTGATGGTGGAGCTTGAAGATAAGGCGGACCGACCGATCAGGGGATTCTCTGGCGGAGAGCGTCAGCGCCTCGGCATTGCCCAGGCAGAAGTTCACATGCCTGAACTCCTCATCCTAGACGAGCCGGCAGCCAATTTGGATCCCATGGGGCGCCACGATGTCCTCAATCTGATGGAGAAACTCCGCGAACATTCCACTGTCATCTACTCCACGCACATCCTCAACGACGTTCAACACATCAGCGACACTGTCGCCATCCTCAACAAAGGAAGGCTCCTCGCTCAGGCGCCGATCGCCGAGCTCCTAAAGGGGTCCGGGTCCACAGTATACAACATCACATTGAAAGGTGATTATCGGCCCGCATACGAGAGGATCAGGGCTTCGCGTTGGGTCACCAGAGTGGACGTGCTACACACTGATTCTCGGACAACGCTTGAGGTCACTGTCACCGACGAAGGGAAGGCAGAAGAGGAATTGCCTAGACTCGCGCAGCTGGACAGGGGCTTGGTACTGACCGAGTTCGGCAAAAAGCGTTTCGAACTTGAGGACAAATTCCTTGAGATAGTGGGGGAATCGAAGGTTGGAGAATGAATCGTCAATGAAGAGGATTGTGGGCTCCGGATCGCTCACCGGTTTCAAGAACAAAGCAAGGGAGGAGAACGGTCGTTGGTGGAACACTAGGAAGTGGCTCATTCAAAGTGTTGTCTGGCTTCTCATAATTAACGGCATTTCCTCGATCGCGTTGGTACAACTCATGCACACCGAGGCCACCTTCACACTTGGCGGATTCGTTACTGTCTTCGCAGGTCTGATGGGCTGGATGGTGGCCTTCGGCATTATCATCCTGACTCAGAGTGACATCGTTCAGGAAAAGGAGTCAGGCACGGCCGAATGGGTCCTTTCCTCCCCCCTATCCAGGGTGAGCTTCATACTCTCGAAACTGCTGGTGAATCTTGCCTGGCTCCTGGCCATTCTCGTCCTTCTCCAAGGAGTTGTCTTCAACATGGTCATTGGGGCCTTGGGGGCGGGAAGCGTGCCATGGCCCCTCTTGGCTCAAGGCCTCGCCCTACAGGGCTTGCAACTCGTCTTCTGGCTGAGCCTAGTACTCATGCTTGGGACGTTCTTCAAAACCAGAAACCCGGTAATTGGGGTTCCCCTAATCTTCCTGTTCCTCCAGACGCTAATTCCCACCATAGTTGGTCCTTCGAACTCCTGGGTTTCATTGGTTCTGCCACATACGCTGCCAGAGTATTCCGCGATCCTCATGAATGGCGGACAGCTGCCATCCTTGGTTCCTTTAGCCACAACTGTGGGGGCATCGCTTGTCTTTGTCTTTCTTGCAATTCTGAGATTCAACAGAGAGGAGTTCAAGGGCACCTAGCCAGATGGAGGTCGGTCTGGCCGCGGACTTGTAGTTCGAATCAGGCACTCTCAGGCAAATCAAGAACTCAAGCGTTGCCATCATTGAGAATAGTCCTCTGACCTTAATTCTGCGGGGGTAAGCGGGAAGGATAATGACCGCTGATAAAGCCCCTGGGAAGTTGTCCGAGCTTGCCAGCTTAGCCAGGTCCTACCCTATCCCCTTCCTTGCTCTCGCCGGTTTGATCTCAGGAGCGGTCGAGATACTTGCCTTTGGGGCATCCGACACCGCAAGATGGGTCTGGTATGGAACTCTCATAGTAGGTGGGACTCCGGTCATCGTGAAGACCCTGAGTGGAATACTCAAGGGAAGGTTCGCAGCGGACATAGTGGCAATGCTCGCGATCGTTACAGCCATTCTCACAGACGAGTCGTTCGCCGGTGTGATCATAGTATTGATGCAAACGGGGGGGGAGGCGATAGACGAATACGGGTTCAAGAGGGCTTCCTCCTCGCTCGGAGAACTGATCGCCCGGGCCCCAAGACTTGCCAGGCGCAAGAGGAGCGACACCCTGGACGAGGTGAAGGTAGAGGAAGTGGGAGTGGGCGACATCCTCGTAGTCCGTCCCGGCGACCTGATTCCCGTCGACGGGATGGTCAAGTCAGGAACGGCATCAATCGACGAGTCCGCACTTACCGGTGAACCTCTTCCTCGAACCAAGAACACTGGGGATCAGCTTCTGAGTGGAAGCGTCAACGTTGGGTCGGCCTTTGAAATGCGTGCGACCAGAATCAGTGGGGAGAGTCAATACTCCCGGATTGTGGAGCTTGTGAAGCAAGCCCAGGCAGAGCGGCCACCCATACAGAGGCTGGCGGACAGGTACGCAGTCTGGTTTACACCAATAACCGCGGGGATAGCAGTTTTCAGCCTTCTTCTGACACGCAGTGTGGATGCCTTCCTCGCTGTCCTCGTAGTGGCTACCCCCTGCCCCCTAATACTAGCAACTCCTCTGGCGGTCATTAGCGGGGTCAATCGTGCAGCAAAGGAAAGCATCATTGTCAAGAGCGGGGCAGCAATCGAACAGATCGGCAAGGGGCGCGTTGTTATCTTCGACAAGACAGGCACCTTGACCTATGGGACGCCCGTTGTCGAACGTGTGTTTTCCATCAGTGGAGATCAGGGGAAAATACTGAAGCTGGCAGCGAGCGTCGAGCAGCTTTCTTCGCACCCGGTGGCGGTCTCTATGGCGCGAGAAGGGAGAAGAAGGTTCGGAGAGCTCCTTCCCGTCGAGGACTTCCATGAAAGCCCGGGGCAAGGCGTCGATGCCAAGGTGCTAGGAAGGTTGGTGGTGGTAGGCTCCCAGAAGTTCGTTGAGAAGTCAATCGAGAGAAGCTTCGAAGGCCGATCGGAGGAGGTACTTCGGGAGGCGCAACGCAAGGGGGGCCTTGTCTCGTTCATTGCCGTAGACGCCCAGCCCGCAGGGATTATCGTTTTCAGCGACCAGCTCAGGCCAGGCGTGCCCTTTCTTATCCAGAAGCTCAGAGAGCTGGGTGTTGAACAGACAGTCATGCTTACCGGAGACAGCGCCATGAACGCACTGACCATCGCGAAGGAAGCGGGAATCGAGAAGGTGGAGGCGAACCTTCTCCCGGAGCAAAAAGTGAACGAAGTAAGGAGGTTGACTGAGCAGTTCCACACATCTATAATGGTCGGGGATGGCATTAACGATGCGCCTGCGTTGGCCACAGCAACGGTCGGGGTGGCAATGGGCGCTCATGGGACGGGCATTTCCGCAGAAGCAGCCGACGTAGTCCTCCTGGTCGACGACGTGACAAAAGTCGGCGACGGAATCATGATCGGGCAAAGAATGCTCCACATCGCACGAGAGAGCATCTTCTTCGGCATGGGGGGGAGCTTTGTGCTTATGGGCATAGCCAGCTTTGGATACATTCAGCCGGCAGCTGGAGCAATCATGCAGGAGGTCCTCGACGTCGTTGTGATTCTGAACGCCTTAAGGGTTCGTTAGCTCGAAGGCGAGGTACAGCCGAGAATACGCTGAATTGAGCCTCTCTGGATGAACAGAACAGCAATCTGTGCCATTCGATAACGGGCCCGGAGGGATTCGAACCCTCGGTCTTCAGCTTCGGAGGCTGACGCCCTGATCCGTGCTAGGCTACGGGCCCATCCAAGCCGATTTGACGCTGGTTAAGAAGGGTTAGTCCGCCGAGAGCGTTTATGTCATCCCCTGTGTGAAGGCCCTCGTTTGAAGTTCCTCGAATTCGAGGAGGAAGCAAGTCATCTGATCGTGGAGGCGTGCGAGGCCCTAGGCTACGACGCTTCTCTGGTGGAAGTGGGTCTCCCTCCGAATCCTTCCTACGGCGACCTCTCCAGCGCGACCCCTCTCAGAATCGCAAAGGAGCGCAAGGAGGACCCCGCCGCAACCGCCGTGAAGCTTGCCGACCGGATCATGACTCGGTCGGGGCACTACCGCTACGTCGGGTCCGTAGCCGCGCACCGGGGTGGCTACCTCAACTTCACGATGGACCACGCAAGATTCACCCTCGATTCCCTTACGGAGATTGCCTCGCACAAGCTGATAGGGACCAGCGACAGCGGCAAAGAGTCCGTGGTGATCGAGCACACCAACGTCAACCCGAACAAGGCCCTCCATGTCGGACACGCCAGGAACCTGGTCCTGGGTGACTCGCTCGTACGTGTCATGCGCCATCTCGGGTACAAAGTGCACGCTCTGAACTACATCGACGACTCTGGCGCCCAGGTCGCCGACGTCATCGTAGGGTTCAAGTTCCTCGGCATCAGCGAACTCCCCCCTGCAGGGATGAAGTTCGACGTCTACTGCGGCGACAGCGTCTACACGAAGGTGACCAAGGAATACGAAAGGGACCCCTCCCTCAAGGAGAAGCAGTCTCTCGTGCTGAGAGAGGTCGAAAAGGGGGAAGGCCCGCTCGCCGAGTACACTCGGTCGATAGTGAGTAGGATCCTGGCGGACCAGCTGTCGACCTGCTGGCGGCTGGGTGCCGCCTACGACCTGCTAAACTGGGAGTCACAGCTCGTCCACTCCGGGATGTGGGAGCGCATCTTCGAGCTGATGAAGAAGAACGGCGACGTGAAGTACCAGACCGAGGGCGAGAACAAGGGGTGCTGGGTGATACCGGACCCAGACACCGGGGAGGAGAAGGTCGTAGTCCGGTCAGACGGAACGGTGGTTTACGTCGCGAAGGACATCCCCTATGCCGCCTGGAAGATTGGCCTTGTCCCGGACCCGTTCGGGTACGAAGTGTACGCCGAGAGTCAGCCGGGATACGGGGCACTCTACTCCACCACACTGGGCGGGAAGACTGGGGGTCACAGGTTCGGGGGCGCTGACCTGGCGATTTCCGTCATAGACACCAGGCAAAGCTACCTTCAGAAGATCGTTGGGAAAGTCCTGGAGCGCCTGGGGGAAGGCTCGCAGCGGAGGTACCTTCACCGGGGATACGAGGTGGTAGCTCTTTCCAAGAAGACGGCTACTCAGCTCGGGTTCACCGTCGAAGGCGCTTTCGTGCAAATGTCGGGACGGAAGGGCCTCTACGTCAACGTGGATTCGATGTTGGACGTGCTCCAGAAGAAGGCCAAGGAGGAAACCCGCAAACGGAACCCGTCGGAAAGCGAGGATTGGGTAGGCGGGGTCGCCGAAGCGATAGCGGTCTCGGCCCTGAGGTACGAACTGCTCAAGCAGGATCCAGACAAGATGATAGTGTTTGACATGGAGGAGTCCCTGCGCTTCGAGGGTGACACTGGGCCGTACCTGCTCTACACCTACGCGAGGGCTCGAAGAATCCTGGAAAAGACGGCAGGCAAACCTCGGGTCAATCTGGAAAGCGCAGCCAAGCTTTCTCATCCCGTCGAGAAGGCGCTGGTCAAGAAGATCTCCATGCTTGATAAAGCGGTGATGAAGGCGGGAGAGTACCTTTCTCCCAAAGAGG
The DNA here is from genome assembly GCA_027887005.1 of Nitrososphaerota archaeon. Classification (NCBI taxonomy): domain Archaea; kingdom Thermoproteati; phylum Nitrososphaerota; species Nitrososphaerota archaeon. The sequence goes on along the minus strand of JAPCJI010000009.1, from coordinate 4,820 downwards.
TGGCGCGCTTCGCCCACGACCTCGCGCTCGCTTTCAACGACTTCTACGAAAGCGTCCAAGTAAACAGAGAGCCAGACGAATCGCTGAGGGACGCACGACTTGCCCTGGTCGACGCCACCAGCAGGGTGCTCGCAGAATCCATGGGGCTCATGGGCATCCCATCAAGAGAGCGGATTTGAAGCCGGAAATCGTCCTCGCCTCGTTTGACATGGATGGCACCTTGCTGGAGCACGACAGCAGCTGGGTGGCCATCCACAGACACTTCGGGACCACCGAGAGCGGAGAAGCGTCCCTGAAGCTCTACGGCGAGGGGAAGATAGACTACCGGGAGTTCATGCGAAGGGACATCTCTTCCTGGCCCAGGGGGGTGACACGGCAGGCCATCGACCATATCCTCTCAAGGTACAAGGTCAGGAAAGAGGCCCCCCGTACTCTCGAGGAACTGAGGAGGCGAGGCATTAAGACGGCCCTAGTCACCTCAGGGATAGACATTCTCGCAGAGAAGGTGGCGGAGGAGCTCCGCATCGACTACTGGGTTGCCAACGGCCTGCGGTTCGGCAGAGACGGGGTCGTCCTGCCTGAAGGGCTGGGCAGGGTAGACCCGACAAGGAAGGACCTGGCCTACAAGAGGCTCCTGGGGAGGATCGGAGTGCCTAGCAAGAAGACGATCGCAGTTGGGGACACGATATACGACCTGAGGTTCTTGAAGTCCGCCGCCATTGGTTTCATGCTGGCCCACACTACCAGGGTCAGCGACCCTCAGATTATCCACATCGACAAGCTCTCTGAGATATTCGACCACCTTTAGGGAGGGCTTTTATCAACCCTGTTCGCGCGAGGTTCTCGAGCGCGATGGAAGACAAGCTGCTCCTGATCCCCGGACCCACCAACCTTTCCAAGAGGGTGAGGGATGCGATGGCGGGCCCCCAGCTTCCCCACGTCGGCTCGGAGTTCTACGGGACGTTCAAAGACATCATCGGTCTGGCACGCTTCGTTTTCAGAAATGAAAAGGCCCCCCAGTTCGTGTTTACAGGATCGGGGACCATCGGAATGGAGTCCTCGGTGGTGAGCCTCGTATCCCACGGGGACAGGACGCTGACGATCAGCACAGGGTACTTCGGGAAGAGGATGCTCATGCTAAACCAGGTGCACGGGGCCATGGCCGACGCCCTCGAGTACGAGGACGGTGTTCACGCCGACCCTGACGACCTCAGAAAGAAGCTCCGGAAGTCGAAATACAAGGCCGTATTCATGACCCACGTAGACACTTCGACGTCGGTCGCCAACCCGATCAAAGAGCTGGTCGAGGAGTGCGCAAAGGCTGACGTCTTCGCTGTCGTGGACGGGGTTTGCAGCGTAGGTGGGATTCCCATGGACTTCGACCGATTGGGTGCCGATATCGTCTTCACGGCTTCACAAAAGGCACTCGCAGGCGCCCCCGGTGCCGTTCTGCTCGCGGCCACGGAGAGGGTCCTCGCCTACATGGAGAAACGGAAGAAGCAGATTGAGTCGTACTACATGAACCTCCTGCGCTGGAGGCCGATCATGGAGGATCCCAGAATGTACCTCGCGACACCTGCGACGCAGGTCCTGCTTGCTCTCAAGGAGGCCCTGCTCGAAGTCAAAGCCGAGGGCCTTGAGAAACGGTGGGCGCGCCACAGGAGGCTGGGCGAGTTGACCCGCAACCGGGTCGAGGGGTGGAACTTCAAATTCGTAGCGGACCAGGGTTACAGGTCGGACACTGTGACAGCCTTCTGGGTAAAGGACGGGACTGCGGGGGACATTCAGAAGAGACTGGAGAAGGAATATGGGATCGTCGTCGCCCGAGGAATCTACGAAGCCAGGGACAAGATGATCAGGATCGGGCACTTCGGGATTCTCTCACCCCAGACCCTTGAGTCCGCCCTCAAGTCAATGGACCAGGTGCTCGCTAAGCTGCACGCGGTCGGGGAGCACGCGCCCCTCGCCGCCCAGCACTGAGACCTAGAATCTTTTTATCTGCTCCGCGGTCGCGCCAAGCCGAATTAGCCCGGTCGTCTAGTGGTCAAGGATGGGGGCCTCTGGAGCCTTCGACCTAGGTTCGAATCCTAGCCGGGCTACCCTTATTTAGGGGCTTATATGACCTAATTTGCTAGCAGCGTCTTGATAGCGTTGCTGGTAGAGAATAGAGAAGATGACCCAATGACCGAGTTCTTTGACGCGGTAAAGAGTCCAGTGACTAAGAGGAAATACGAGCTTCGAATTAGGCAATTCCTCGGCTGGGTTTATGGGGACAAGGCACCAACGGCTCCCGCTCGCAAGGGTGTGAAGCTTGACCCAAGAACAGAGAACGCCAGCAAAGCCACGACAAGGAAGCTTGCGAGTGACTTCGTACTGAGAGCAAAGAGGGAGCCAGATTGGGCGACGGGCGCGATCAACGATTTCCTGCGTGAAGTCAAGGCCCGCGTCGAGGCCGGCGAGATCTCTGCCAGCACCGTCAGCATCTACACCAAGCCGCTCAAGTTGTTCTGTGTAATGAACGACATCCCAGTGAATTGGGCCAAGCTGTCAAGGAAGATGCCCAAGGGGCTGCACGCAGCTGATGACAGACCGCCGACCCTGGATGAGGTAAGGAAGATTCTGCAATATCCTGACAGGCGGATCAAGCCCATCGTTCTGACCATGCTTTCATCCGGAATCCGGATAGGCTCGTGGGACCACATCAGGTGGGGGCATATCGAGAAGATTGAGAGGGGTGGAGAGCTCCTCGCCGCTAGAGTCAAGGCATACAACACCAAGGCCGGGAGGTGGTACAAGACCTTCATTACGCCGGAAGCTTTCCGAAGCGTCGAAGAGTACATCGAGTACAGGCAGGGCATGGGTGAGCCAATGACGAAGGACTCGCCAGTGGTCAGGGACCTACTGGACACGGATAGAGGAGGGTCAGGTAAAGCGTTGAAGCCCGTCCCCCTGTCAGCACGGATCGTCAAGCGAATCGTTGAACGCGCGATCAGCAGCGCTGGGCTCAGGGGCAAGCTGCCCGCGGGGCAGCGGCGTCATGAGTTCAAGGCGACCCACGGGTTCAGGAAGTACTTCGACACCGCGGCAGAGCGTCACATGAAGACGCTCCACGTCGAACAACTACTGGACCACGACACTGGCCTGAAAGAATCCTACAACCGACCGACAGAGGACGACTTGCTGAACGACTACCTTAAGGCCGTCCCCGAGCTGACAATTTCGCAGGAGGGAGAACTGAGGAACGAGCTCGAGAAGAACATCGCGGTGAGCGACAGAACGGTAGCGGAGCTGGAGAGAGATAACGTCGCCCTACAGGATCGCCTTGGCAAGATAGAGAAGAACTACGAGGAACTGAGGAAGATGATAATTGATCGAGGGCAACCTGCGAAGAGAAGGGAGAAGCCGAAGAAGCTTGAACGCGGCTGATTGATTGATGCCTGCGATTGATTGACACCCCATTCCTTCTTGGAGTCAGAAGAGATGACGTTCCTTATCTGATAAACATCCGCGCGGCGTCCTCCATCTTTATTCCGAGCATTGCGTCCATCGTGCTTAGCAGCAATTTCCTTTTCTTGACCATCTTCACCGTCCATCCTTGGTACTTGATGAGAGCTTCGTTGAGTCCAGCAGCGGCCGATTGCAGAAGGTCGTTCCTGACCCTCTCCGAGTAACCCCTCTCGATCCCTGTCCTGAACGCCTCGCCCAGGAGCTGGGCGGACGCGAGGACACTCTTCAGGACCAGGGAGTTTACCCCAGCATCTGGGACGCTCGGAAGCTGGTCCACCAGTTCGAGGAGGTTTCTCTTCATACCTTCGATTTTCTGCCAGTCCTCATCGAGGTTACGAGTTGCAGCGACCATTCTGACCTTAGTTCCCTGCCTGCCAACTCTCTCAGTCTCGACTAGCCCTAGCTGCAGGAGCTTCTTCACCCTGTTGTCGAAGACGGAGGGGGGAAGCCCCTCCTTTGACAGGGTCTTCAGTTTCGCGTTCGTCTGACGGAGAAGCTCGTTGTATCTCAGTCCTGTAGGGTTGGCCAGGAGCAGGTCCCGTATGGCTCCCAGTTCCTCCTTCCTCCACTCGGGTTCGGCCTGAAACCACTCCTCCAACCGCTCGCTCACTCTCCCAAACGTAATGGAGGACACCGAATTATTAGACTTGCGAAGAAATTGGACAAACACAGGGCAGGCAGACTGAAAGTATCGGACGGGCAGATCAAGAGGAAGCTGGAATCGCTCGGCGCCGAGCTGAATGAATTCAGGAGGGAGTTCGAGGGGTATCACAGGCGAGTGGTCAGGGCACTCGTCGCTGCAGACATGCAAGATGATGTTGATGAGGACGGTGAATCAGGCGGCCTCCGAGGGGCTCGTCAGGGTCAGCGCGCTGAAGGATTTCGCGGCGAGAGAGCTTCCAGATGGCCCGCTGAGGAGCTTGATACTGACCGAGAAGGACTGGATAGACAAGGAGGATTTCATCTCGAAGGTGGGAGTGTGGCTGAGGCTCCCCGACATGCATGAGGAGAATGATCGGGAATGACTGCTGAAGCACCTCCCCCGCAGGATAAGGACGGGGCCGTAAAGAAGGAACTCAACGAGACACAGAAGGGAGCCGTCGACGAGCTCATCCCAGCTGTTGCCGAATTCAAAGCGGCCGGCCACTCGGACGAGGAAGTAAAGACGGAGCTAGCGAATTCCTATCCTGGGCCCTGGTGGCTCAGGATGATTGGTTATGCGCTCGAAATGGTGACTGACGAGCAGGTGAGGAAGGCGAAGGAGGAAGGGATTGAAAGGACAATCTGGTTCGTCACAACAAGGAAGGCCGATG
>JAPCJI010000008.1 GCA_027887005.1 Nitrososphaerota archaeon | reverse complement strand
CCTCACTTCCACGGTTCCTTCTTCAAGGAGTTCGTCGTATCCTACGACAGGGCTAACGCGTCGAAGGTGTTCAAGCGCCTGGCGAAGAAAGGGGTCCTCGGAGGGTACCCAATGGACAGGAGCTTCGGCCTCCGCAGCCAAGCCGCGTCCTTCTGCGTCACCGAAGTCCACACCCGCGAAGACATCGAAAAGCTCGCCGACGCGATCGAGGGTTCGATCTAAGATGGCCAAGTTCAGGCAGGCCTACTGGAACGAGCCGCTTCTCAAGGAACTCAGCAGGCCAGGTAGAGTGGGGATGCTGGTCCCGTCCGACGAGCAGATCAGGAAGAAGGCAGGGGTCCCCGGTTCCCTTGTCCCCGCCTCGATGAGGCGCGAATCGGTGAACCTCCCGGAGCTATCGGAGCTCCAGGTCCTCCGACACTTCAACAGGCTCTCTCAGATGAACTTCTCCGTCGAGCTCGGCATGTACCCCCTGGGGAGCTGCACCATGAAGTACAACCCCAAGGTCTCCGAGATGATCGCTTCCTCCGACTCGATGAAGCAGGCCCACCCCCTGCAGCCCGAGGAAACCGTCCAGGGACTCCTTGGCATATTCTACGACCTTGAGCGTTCGCTCAGCGAGATCACCGGGATGTCCAGGTTCTCACTGTCCACCGCAGCCGGGGCCCAGGGCGAGTTCGCAGGGGTCCTGATGATCCGCAAGTACCTACGGGACCACGGTGGAGCCTCGAAGGACGAGATCCTCGTGCCTGACTCCGCCCACGGCACCAATCCGGCGAGCGCTGCCATGGCAGGTTTCAAGGTCGTCAAGGTCCCCTCCGACTCGACAGGCCTCGTAAGGGCGAAGACCGTGGAGGAGCTCACTTCCGAGAGGACAGCTGGCATGATGTTCACCGTCCCCAACACCCTCGGACTCTTCGAGAGCGAAGTGGCTGAAGTGTGCGACGCCGTCCACCGTGCCGGAGGCCTAATGTACTACGACGGGGCCAACATGAACGCCCTCCTCGGGAGGGCCCGTCCAGGGGACATGGGATTCGACGTGGTCCACCTCAATCTTCACAAGACCTTCGCCACCCCCCACGGAGGCGGAGGGCCTGGAGCGGGGCCGGTCGGAGCGACCCGGAAGCTGGCGGACTACCTCCCCGTGCCTGTGATTTCAGAGAAGCGGGGCCATTATTCCCTCGACTACGGACTCAAGAATTCCATCGGGCCGCTCAAAGGATTCGTGGGCAACTCGGCGGTCCTGCTCCGCGCCTACGTCTACATTTCTCTCCTGGGTTCGACCGGCCTCTCAAACGTCTCATCTCTCGCTGTGCTTGCCGCGAACTACCTGTGGAAGAACCTGGACCCGGGGGCCTTCCCCACGTCTCACGGCAAAGGCCTCCACAGGAAGCACGAGGCCGTCGTCTCCGTCAGGAGCGAACTCCCTGGCGGCGCCATGAAGGTTGCGAAGGCCATCCTGGACAGAGGAATGCACGCGCCCACTGTCTACTTCCCCCTGATCGTAAGCGAAGCCCTGATGATCGAGCCCACGGAATCCGAACCCCTGGAGATGCTGAACGAATACGCCGAATCCCTGAACGCCATCTACAGATCGATGAAAGACGGCACCCTGGGAGAAGTGCCCCGGAACACCAGCGTCGGAAAGGTGGACGAGGTCAAGGCCTCCCACCCGCTCACCCTGAAAGTCCATTGGTAGACCCAAAGGTCATATATCCTCCTGGAATTCCCGAAGCGCCACCGTGGAGAGCGACCTGACGAAGCGCGTTTCGGAGCGCCTCGACGAACTCATCGATGAAGAAACTTCGAGGAAGTACGGGGAGCTGAACATCATCACCGAGGTCACCGAAATGTCCGAAGGCTCGGTGCGGGTGAAGTTCAGGACGCTCTCTGCCTACAGCCCCCTGGCGGTCGACACGGGGAGGAGCATAAGACAGACGGCCCTCTCGACGGATGGAGTGAAGTCAGTCCGCGTGGAGTGCACCGGCCACATGATGGATGAGCTCGTCAACAAGATCGTGAACAAGGAAGACGCGAAGCCGAACCCGGCCTAGGTCCTCCGGGGCGCGCAGAGGACTCAACGTAAACAAAACTGAATCTTTTGTGAACTAAATTGACTCATGGGTTTGTAAATCCCCAGCCCTAACTACGCCTGCCCCGGCAATGTCAGACAATATTCATGCAGAAATCACAGCGGTAGGAATAGGGAGCGCAGGCAGCAGGATCGTCTCGCTCCTGAGCAGAAGGTCCCTGCTCATCGACAAGTTCGCCTATGTGTCGTGCGACAGAGGAGACTTCGCCTTCGTGGAATCTGACGAAACGACGCTCATCGACTCTCCCGTGGACCAGAAGCTGACGCCAGCTCTAGTCAGGGGCCTCGCGTCCAGGTCGCTTTCCAAGATCGTGGAAGCGCTCTCGGGGTCCAAGGTGGTCTTCGTGGTGGCCGGCCTCGGGGGCGCGACGGGCAGCGGCCTCGCCCCTCTGGTGGCTGCTATCGCGAGGGACTGCGGCGCCACGACAGTGGGCGTTGCGGTGATGCCCTTCGAGTTCGAGAAGAAGATGAAGTTCTACGCGGGAGTCGCACTCAGGCGTCTCAGGGAGGCCTCGAGGGGAGTAATCGTCGTCGACAATGACACGCTGATGAGGTCCGCCCCCGACGACTCGACCCTCACCGCCGTCTACGACACGGCCAACAAGGAAGCGGTCAAGGCGCTGGGTTCGCTTCTTTCGAAGGCCACGGGACCATCCGTCCCCGTAGGGCTGAACAAAATACTCGGGACGGTGCTCCAGGATGGGTACTCTCTCCTGGGCGTGTCCAACAGCGGCTCCTTCGACAAGGCCGAAGAAGCCCTCGCCGGGGCCGTCGTGTCCATTGGCAAGCTCGCCGAGGCAAAGGAAGCAAGCAGGGCCGTGGTGATGCTCAACGGCGACGCGTCTCTCTCCGGCCAGGAGGTCGGCCTCGTGGTCAAGCGCCTCGGGTCGATGCTCAACAACCAGGCCGTGGACGTGGAGTACGGCGTCAACTACTCGGGGACCACCCAGCTCCAGGTCAGCCTCTTGGCGTCCGGGTTCACGTCGACGAAGTACGATGACTACGACCCTCTGACCAAGGCCCTGAAAGGCAGGACCATGGACGACGAGATGGACTCTTCGCTTCTCGAAGGCCTGGAAAGCATCCCGGCCTGCGACTAATCAGCCAAGAAGAACCCGCACTTTCCCAAGGTCTTTGTCTTCGACCTTTCTGAAGATGGGCGCGGGGTCTCCTATCCTCTGGCCGGCCTTCACCCTTAGCTCCGCTGCCTTCTCCCATCCGTCGCTCTGGAGGGGAGTCCCAAACCCAAGCTGGGCCCAGATCTCCGCAGAGCTGAAGGGGACGAACGGGGCGAGCAGGGTGGCGAGGCCTGCGACCAGGTTGCAGGAGTAGTATATCGCGGTCGGTTCATCCTCGCCCTTCTCCCAGGGGGCCTTGCGCTGGAAGTACCGGTTGCATTCGGCAGAGAAGTCCAGGACCCTCTTCAAGGCCCTGTCGTAGTGCCCCCTGTCAATCAGCTCCCCGGTCTCCTTCACCGCGTCTCTGAGCGCCTCGACCACAGCTTCCTCCTCGTCCCCCGCCTTCCCGGGGGCTGGGATTACTCCCCCGTGGCGGTTCTTGACGAAGACCAACGACCTGTAGACGAAGTTGCCTATGCTCGCAACCAACTCGTTGTTTATCTTGTCCCCGAACTCCTGCAGGTCGAAGTTCGCGTCTGACTGGCTGTAGGGCACGATCCTCGTCAGGTAGAACCTCAGATAGTCTGGCGGGAACCGCTCCACGAAGTCCCTGACCGTGATCATCCAGTGCTTGCTCCTGGAGATCTTCTTTCCGGAGAGAAGCAGGTGTCCTCGTGTGGGGATGAGGTCCGGGAGTTTGTACTCCCCCTCTCCCATCCTCATGCTCGGGAGGAACAGGTAGTGGTGATAGACGATATCCTTGCCTATGAAGTGGTAGACCCTGGCCCCGTTCCAGTACTCTCTGCCTTCTTCACCTTCCTTCCCCGCCGCCTTCAACGCGGCGGTGATGTAACAAAGATGGTTGTCGAACCAGCCATAGAGCACCTTTCCCTCCGCCTCCTTGAGCGGTATCGGGACCCCCCAGGAGATGTCCCTGGTGATGTCCCAGTCCTGGAGCCCGTCCTTTATCCAGTTTAGCACGTAGTTCCTCGCATCTGGCTGCAGGTCCCTGTTCCCGTTCAGCCACTCCTCGAGTCTCTTGGAGAAGGCGGAGAGCTTGAAGAAGTAGTGGCTGCTCTTCCTCATCACCGGGGCCCTCCCGCAGATGGAGCAGTGGGGGTTCAAGACTTGGCCAGGCTGGAGCGTCCTTCCGCAGTTCTCGCAGGCGTCCGAATACTGGTCTTCAGCCCCGCAATAGGGGCACTTGCCTTTCACATACCTGTCAGGAAGGAATTTCTTGTCGTATTCGCAGTAGAACTGGTCGACCTCGGACACGAAGATGAACCCGTTTTCATTGAGTTTCGTGAAGAACCTCTGGACTAGCTGAACGTTCTCAGGCGAGCTCGTCCTGTCGAAGACGTCATAGACTATCCCGAGCTTCTCAAGGTCGTCCCTGAACCTCTTGTTCCACTCGCCGGAGTACTCGCTGGGTTGCTTTCCCTTCTTCTCCGCGGCGATGAGGATCGGGGTCCCGTAGTCGTCCGACGCGCAGACCTGGGAGACCTCGACCCCCCTCAGCTTGAGGTACCTGTAGAGGATGTCCGGAGGGAGATGAGTGCTCGCAACATGTCCGAGGTGGAGGTCGTCGTAGGCGTAGGGCAGCGCGGCTGTGATTATGACCCTGTTCTGGCTGAGCTCATCCACCGAGTGAAACGGCCGACCGCGCGGTTTTAACCTTTCCGAGCTCTAGAGCTCCCAGCTCTTCGCATATTCTTTCTGCTCCTCCGTCTGCGTCCCTATCGAGACCCCCATGGACTTCAGCGCAGCCCTCGCGATCTCGTCCTCGGCCTCTGGCGAGACTCCGTAGACCTTCTTCTCCAACTGCGAATGGTTGTCGTGTAGGTGCAAGGCCGCCATGAACTGGTTGGCGAAGGACATCTGCATGACCTCCGGCGGGTGCCCCTCGGCCGCCACCAGGTTCGCTATCCTTCCCTTCCCCACCAGGTACACCTTCTTCCCGCCTGGGAGCGTCACCTCATCCACATGGGTCCTGACTGCCTTCACACTGGTGCTCTTCGAAAGGAGGGTCTTCACGTCTATCTCCACGTCGAAGTGCCCTGCATTGGCGAGAATCACGCCCTCCTTCATCTTTGCTATGGCCTCGTAGGGAACTACGTTCTTCTGGCCGGTAGCTGTGATGAAGAGCTCGCCCCCTGCCGCAGCTTTGGTGATGTCCGAGACCTCGAAGCCGTCCAGGTGCGCTTCAATCGCCCTTATTGGATCAATCTCCACCACGGTCACCCTGGCGCCCATGCCCTTCGCCCTCATGGCGACCCCCTTGCCCACCCAGCCGTAGCCCACGACGACCACGCTCATCCCCGCGAGGAGCAGCGCAGTCGCCCGCATTATGCCGTCCAGGGTGCTCTGCCCGGTGCCGTACCTGTTGTCGAACAGGAACTTGGTCTGGGCGTTGTTGACCGCTATGACAGGATAGGCGAGCTTCCCCTGCGCCTCCAGCGCCCTGAGCCTCATCACCCCCGTCGTCGTCTCCTCCGACCCTCCCACGATCCCCTTGGGGCGCGACCCCAATGCCGCCACGTGCAGGTCGGCTCCGTCGTCGATTAACTGCTCGGGGCCTGCGGCCAGGACTTGTTTGAGCGCCCAGTCGTACTCCCTGACGGTCTCCCCCCTCCAGGCCCAGACGTCCGTCCTGGTCGAAAGGTATGCCGCGATGTCGTCCTGAGTCGACAGAGGATTCGCCGCCGCCAGCTTGACCTCTGCTCCGGCCTGCAGCAGCACGTCTATCAGCACCGACGTCTCCTTGGTCACGTGGAGGCACACCCCCAGCTTCACCCCCTCCAGGGGGCGTTTCCGAGAGTACTTCGAAGCAAGCGTGGTGAGGGCCCCCATGTGGGCCTTGGCCCACAGAAAGTTCTCCTCCCCTACCGTGCTCAGCCCCTGGTCCGCCACCTTTGTCATGTCAGTCCGAACCCCCTGATTCGAGGCGCTTTATCGTTGCGTCTATGAGCTCCTTGACCACCATCCCCGTCTTCTTCATCACCTTCACGACTTCCTCATGGCTCACTTTCTTCTGTATCCCGGCTGCCCAATTCGTCGCGATGACCACCGACGCATATTCCATGTCCTTCTCGTTGGCGAGCACCACCTCCGGGACCCCCGTCATGCCCACCACGTCCCCCCCGAGCTTCCTGTACATCCTGATCTCGGCCGCTGTCTCGAACCTCGGCCCCTCGGCGCAGACGTACACCAGCCCCCTGCTGAGCCTCACTCCGAAGTCGTCCCCCGCCCGACCGAGGGCCCGGTTCAGCCCCGAACTGTACGGATTGGTCATGTCGGTGTGTGTCACCTCCTCGGAGAAGAACGTCTCGTTCCTTCGTTTCGTGAAGTCAAGGAACTGGTCCACGAGCCCGATCCTTCCCACCCCGAAGCCGGGTTTCATCGACCCCACAGCGCTCGTCGCGATCACCTTCCTCACCCCGAGCTTCTCCAGGGCTGCCAGGTTGGCCCGGTAGTTTATCATGTGCGGAGGGACCGTATGCCCAGGCCCGTGGCGCGGAAGGAAGTAGTACCCCCCTTCCCCCGACCGGTAGACCTGGGCAGAACCGTACTTTGTCTCCACTTTCTCCGGCACCGAGACTCCGAAATGCTCCGTGACGCCGGTGCCGGTGATTACTCCGAACCTGCTATTCCGAGTCATACTTTGCCAGCGAATCAACCTTGTACCCGGCGAGCTTGTCCCTTCCTTTCAGATAGGCAAGCTCCGTGACGAAAGCGAAACCCACGACCTCCCCCCCCAGCTTCTCCACCAGGCTCCCTGCGGCCCTCGAAGTCCCCCCCGTCGCGAGCAGGTCGTCCACCAAGACCACCCCCTCCCCCATCGAAATCGAATCCGCGTGGATCTCCAACCCCTGTCTGCCGTACTCGAGCTCATAGTTCTGGCTCAGCTTCTTTGCCGGCAGCTTTCCCACTTTCCTCGCAGGGACGAACCCGACCCCCAGCCTGTCCGCGAGCGGAGCTCCGACTATGAACCCCCTTGCCTCGATCCCGACCACCTTGTCCAGCTTCTTCCCCTTCCACCTCGCTTCAAGCTCCCTGGTCACCCTGCGAGACAGCTTCCCGTCCTTCCACAGGGTCGTGAGGTCTTTGAACGGGATTCCCTTCTTCGGGTAGTCAGGGACAGTCCTGATCGCCTTCTTGATGTCCTTCTCGAGCCTGTCCATCAGGCGCTCAACCTCGCGTGCTCCAGCGCCGAACCGCACTCGCAGCTGCGCTTCCGTGGCAGCTCCTTCACAATCTCTACGATGAGCTCACGAAGCCGCCCCATGTTCCTGTTGAACACCTTGATCACCCCTTCGTGGGAGACCGGCTTCACCCTGGGGTCGCCCTCCAGCCCAGAGTCATAGTCGGTGGCCAGCGAGATGTTGAGGTAGCAGATCTCCTGCTCTCTGGCCAGCACCACCTCCGGGTACTGGGTCATGTTGATGACGTCCCACCCCTGGCTCCTGAAGAACCTGCTCTCGGCCTTGGTGGAGAACCTCGGACCCTGGATGACAACCACAGTGCCGGTCCCCCTGACCCTCATCCCCAGCCGTTTCGCCGCATCCGCTGCGACCTGCCTCATCTGGGGGCAGTATGGCTCGGCCGTGCTCACATGGGTCGTCTCGGGCCCGTCGAAGAACGTCTCCTCCCTCCCGGCCGTGAAGTTCACGAACTGGTCGCAGATCACAAGATCCCCAGGCTCGATCTCAGGCTTCAGGCTCCCCACCGCGTTCGGCGCGACTATGCGCGACACGCCCAGCTGCTTGAAGGCCCGCACGTTCGCCCGGTAGGGCACCTTGTGGGGTGGATACTGGTGGCGTACACCGTGCCTCGGAAGGAACGCAACTTCCCTCCCCTCCAACGTCAAGAGGTTGACTCTGCCGCTGGGCCTCCCATAGGGAGTGCTGACCGTGACCTCTCTCGAGTTCTTGAGGAAGCTGTAGAAACCTGAGCCGCCAAAGACGCCGATTTCCGCCCTCGGCTTCACGGGTCGCCCTTGGCCCTTTGCGATTTAATCTTTTGAGCGGACGTAGCCCCCTCCTATCCGAGAAGAGTTGAAATACCCAAGAGGGAGGAATCGCCCGATGCCTCATTCCTACGACGAGCTGCTTTCAAGGGCAAGGTCGGGCCTCGACAAGGACGCCAAGAAATCGGGCGCCCTCCGTCTCGAGCTCCCTGAACCGGACGTCATCTGGGTCGGAAACAAGACGATATTCCGCAACTACGCCGAGTTCCCGAAGCTGCTCAGGCGGGACTCCCCCAGGGTGCTGATGTACCTCGCCAAGGAGCTGGCTACCGCCGCCTCCCTCGACGGCGAGCGTGCGATATTCATAGGCCGGAAGGACAGGGACTCTTTCTCCCAGCTGCTCCAGAGGTACGTGAAGGACGGGGTGATATGCCCCGTATGCGGGAGCCCCGACACCCACCTCGAGAAGGACAAGAGGATGTGGTTCATGGTCTGCGAGGCCTGCGGAGCCCGTTCGGTAGCAAAGGTTGCATAGCATGCCCGGCCGAGGTTTTGCGGTCAAGACCGCAGAGTTCAGGGGCACGGTCCTGGTCAACATCTGCGACGAAGAGCTGGTCGGGAGGAAGGTCAAGGAGGGAAAGCTGGAGGTCCACCTGTCGAAGGAGTTCTACTCGGGCGAGGTGGTCGACAGGGGAGAGGCGCTCAGGCTGATAAGGACCTGCTCCATCGTGAACCTTGCCGGCGCCAGGTCCGTGTCCCTGGCCGTGGACAACGAAGTCGGCGCTCCCGAAGCGATCCGCGAGATCGAGGAGGTTCCTTTCCTCATGATCTACAAGTTCGCCGGCTAGTTCGCTTCGCTGAACTTCTTCAGGAGATCCTTCTGGGCGCCGCTTAGGTTCCTCGGCACCTCGACTCCGACCTTGACGTACTCGTCCCCCTTCCCCCAGCCGCCATACTTCGGCAGTCCCTTGCCCTTTACCTTGAAGACCGCCCCGGGCTGGGTCCCCTGAGGGACGCTCAACTTCACGTCTCCGTACAACGTCGGCACCACTACCTCGGTCCCCAGGGCCGCCTCTGCGATCCCGACCTTTGTCTCCATGAAGACGTCGCCCTCGCGCCGCGCGAAGAGCCTGTGGGGCGCCACGTTCACGACGACGTAAAGGTCCCCCGGAGGCACTCCGTTCTCCCCGGCGCTGCCCTCACCCCGAAGTCGTAGCGTATGCCCGTCCTCTACTCCGGCCGGAATCATCACCCGTATTTTCCTTGTCTTCTGGACCGTCCCCTTCCCTCTGCACTCCTTGCAGGGAGACTCGACGATGTACCCCCGTCCTCCGCACCTGCTGCAGGCCGTTATCCTCACCAGCCTCGCGAAACCAGCCGACTGTACCTTCTGGACCTGGCCCGTCCCACCGCAGACGTTGCAGGTCTGGGGAGAGGTCCCCGGCCTGGCCCCGCTGCCGTTGCAGTTGGAGCAGACCTCGCTCCTGGGCACCTCGATCTCCCGGGTGGAATCTTCCACCAGCTCCTCCAGGCCGACCTGCAGGTGGTAGGTCAGGTCCTCGCCCCCGCTCACCCTTTGGTCCTGTCCTCCCCCGAAGAACTGGGCGAAGATGTCGTCGAAGCCACCGAACCCTGCGCCCCGGAAGAACTCCCCGAAGTTCACCCCCCTGAATATGTCCTCCTGGCTGTACCTCTGATAGACCCCCTCCCGTCCGTAAGAGTCGTACTGCTTCCTCTTCTCGTCGTCCGACAGTACGGCGTAGGCCTCGGATATCTCCTTGAAACGAGCCTCCGCCTCCGGCGACTTGTTCCTGTCAGGATGGAACTGCAGGGCCAGCTTTCTGTAGGCGTTCTTGATCTGGTCCTTGGGGGCACCCTTCGTGACGCCGAGTACCTCGTAGTAGTCCTTTGCCGCCATCCAGCCTAGCCCCTACTTCCCTTCGTCCACTACCTTGTAGTCCGCGTCGCTCACGTTAGGGCCTCCTGGAGCTCCTCCCTCAGGAGCAGCCTGCTTCTGCGCCTGCTGATAGACCGAGGCCCCCACTTCCTGCAGAACCCTCTTGAGCGCCTCGTTCTTCTCCCTGATGACTGCCACGTCCTTCCCCTCCAGGGCCTTCCTCAGCTCCTGGGCGGCGGCGTCCACCCTATCCAGGCTCGCCTTGTCGACCTTTCCCTCCACGTCACGCTTCGTCTTCTCGGTGGTGTAGAGGATGGAGTCAGCCTCGTTCCTCAGCTCGGCTTCCTCTCTCTTCTTCTTGTCCTGCTCGGAGTACGACTCCGCGTCCCTGACGAGTCTCTCCTTCTCCTCCTTGGAGAGTTTTGTGGATGCCGTGATGGTGATCTTGTTCTCCTTGCCCGTCCCTAGGTCCTTGGCCCCCACGGTGAGTATTCCGTTGGCGTCGATATCGAACGTCACTTCGATTTGGGGGACTCCCCTCGGAGAAGGAGGGATGCCCGTCAGGTTGAACATCCCCAGCGATACGTTGTCAGCCGCCATCGACCTCTCCCCCTGGACGACATGAATGGTGACCGCAGTCTGGAAGTCCGCCGCCGTAGTGAAGGTCTTGCTCCTCTTCGTCGGGATGGTCGCGTTCTTCTCGATAAGATGCTCGGTGATGCCCCCCAGGGTCTCCACCCCCATCGAAAGGGGCGTGACGTCAAGCAGGAGTATGTCCTTGATCTCTCCAGCGAGGACGGCTCCCTGGATGGCCGCCCCTATCGCCACCGCCTCCATGGGGTCGACTCCCCTCTCGGCAGGCTTGCCCGCTACGTCCTCCACGAATTTCCTGACCAGCGGCATCCTCGTCATCCCTCCGATCAGTATGACCTTGTCTATCTGGGTCTGGGAGAGCTTCCCCTCATTCATCACCCTCCTGATTGTGTCCTCGGTCTTGCTGACGATGGGCCTCGCGACCTCCTCAAGCCTTGTCCTGGTGAGTGTGAAGTGCAGGTTCTTCGGCCCCGACTGGTCCGAGGCGATGAAGGGCAGGTCGACGTCCGTGGAAGTGAGGTTCGATAGCTCTATCTTCGCCTTCTCAGCCGCCTCCTTCAGCCGGGCCATGGCCGTCCTGTCGTTCCTGAGGTCTATCCCCGTCTTCGACCGGAAGTCCTGAAGGAGCACCTCGATCACCGCGTTGTCGACGTCGGCCCCTCCCGTCTGGGTGTCCCCCGAGGTGGCGATAACCTGGAAGACCCCGCCCCCGAACTCCATGATCGTGGCGTCGTGGGTGCCTCCCCCGAAGCTGAAGACGAGTATCTTCATCTCCTTCTCGGACTTGTCCAGCCCGTAGGCCAGCGAGGCCGCTGTCGGCTCGTTGATGATCCTCACCACCTCCAGCCCGGCGATCTCCCCTGCATCCTTCGTCGCCTGGCGCTGGTTGTCGTTGAAGTGAGCGGGCACGGTGATGACCGCCTTCTTCACGGGGTAACCGAGAAAGATGTCCGCGTCGTGCTTGATCTTCTGGAGGATGTACGAGCTAACCTGCTCAGGGGAGTACTCCTTCCCGAAGGCTCTGACCTTGTAGTCCGTCCCCATCTTCCGCTTGATCTCGAACACCGTCCCCTCTGGGTTGGTGACCACCTGGCGCTTCGCCGGCTCGCCGACGAGGAGCTGCCCGTCCTGTGTGAACGCGACCACCGAAGGGAACATCTTCCCTGAAGGAGTCGCGCCCTCGGCGCTGGGTATCACGACCGGCCTCCCACCCTCGATAACTGCCGCGGCGGAGTTCGTCGTCCCCAGGTCGATCCCGACTATCTTCTCTCTCGCGCTACTCAATCGCCTTCGCCTCCTCTTGGGCCGCCTTCTTGGCCAATTCAACCTTTACCATGCTCGGCCTTATGACCTGCCCCCGGAAGGTGTACCCGGGCCTTATCTCCTCAACCACTATGTCCGCTCCAGCCGACCTTCCCCTCGTCTTCTCGACCGCTTCGTGCAATGCGGGGTCGAAGACCTTTCCAACCGCCACTATCCTCCTGAGGCCGACCGACTCCAAGGCGGATACCAAGTTCTTGTGCACCATCTCGACGCCTTCCGTCAGCTCATTGCCCGCACTCCCGCCTTCACTGTGCTCCACCGCCAGCTCCAATTCGTCGACTACGCTCAACAGCCTGACCACAAGGTTCCTCACGGACGCCTCCTCCACGTCCCTCAGCTCTTTCTCGGTCCTCTTCCTGTAATTCTCGAAGTCCGCCTGCATGTACTTCAGTCGGGTAAGCAATTCCTCATCCTGCTTTCCTTCTTGGACAACTAGTCCATCTGATGAGGTTACGTCTGCCTGACCTGCATGGTCCTCGTCCTCTGGCGTTTTCCTGTTTGACAATCGAGCACTTCCCTAGCCACGGATGCTAGGAGTTCATGCACACAGCCTCTCCAATTTAAGGAAAACTCCGATGTAGAGCCGAACTCTACGGGGGGCCAAGTGAATTTCTTAAGTCCTCCACCTTCCTCAGTTGACGCGTGGCCGAAGAAGACGACCCGCCCGCAATCTCAGAGGAAGACGAAACGCCGAGGATGAAGGCGAGGCTCCTCCGCTCCGACCGCGAGAACAGGTACCTGAGGAAGGATTCTAACCAGCGCAAGGTGATGGAGGAAGTCTTCGACCGGGTGACCCTGCTCGCCATCGAGGACCTCGTCGCCCGGAAGGACCTGGGGTACCTCAACGGTGTCGTGAACTCTGGAAAGGAGGCCCGGGTGTACTATGGGGTCGACGCGGAGGGGGAGCCGGTGGCTGTGAAGATCTACCTGACGGCCTCATCCGACTTCAGGAAACGTCTGGGCTACATAGCGGGGGACCGAAGGTTCGCCAACATCCCCTCTAACACCCGGAGCGTCATCTACCTGTGGACCCGGAAGGAGTTCAAGAACCTCCAGCTCGCCGAGTCTGCCGGAGTCCGGGTCCCCAGTCCTCTGGCGTTCCACAAGAATATCATCGTGATGGAGTACGTGGGCGTCCCGCCCCAGCCCGCACCGAACTTCGCGGAATCGGAGGTCGACGAGGAGGACTACGACTGGACCTTCAAAACCATCGCCAAACTACGCCGCGGGGCCAAGCTGGTGCACGCCGACCTTTCCGAATTCAACATCTTCAAGTCAGGGGCAGAAAGGGTCCTCTTCGACATGGGTTCAGCGGTGTTACTTACCCACCCCCAGGCAGAAGAGTACCTGAGGCGAGACGTCTCCAACATGGTCAGGTTCTTTAGGAAGCGCGGGATTTTCAAGAGGGACGCGGATTCATGGATGGAGGAGATACTAGGATGAGCTTCGAGCAGGTCGTCAGGGTGCCCGCCGAGAGGGTGGGCGCAGTAATCGGGAAGGAGGGGTCGACCAAGCGCTCTCTTGAAGCGGAGCTCGGGGTCAAGCTGGGGGTGGACAGCAGAGAAGGCCTCGTGACAATCAAGTCAGAACTGACCCCAAAGGGTGACCCGTTCGTCGCCGTCAGGGTCATCGAAGCCATCGGCCGCGGCTTCTCCCCCCAGCGGGCCAAGCGCCTCCTGCAGGAGGGGACCGCCTTCGAGGTTATTGACCTGAGGGATTTCGGCAAGACCGAGAACTCCCTGGACAGGATCAGAGGCAGGGTCATCGGGCTGAAAGGGAAATCGCGCCGGGTTATCGAGGAGCTCACCCAGTGCCATCTGTCGGTGTACGGCCGGACGGTGGCGATAATCGGGGAGGCCACCGAGGTCCAGCTGGCATCAGAGGCGGTCAGGAAGCTCGCCTCGGGGAGCCAGCACAAGACCGTCTACAACGAGCTGCAGAAGGTTAGGTCGAAGCGCAAGTTAGAGAGGATGTTCCTCTGGGAAGGGACCTCCCCTGAAACCATGGCGGAGAAACTGAGGAAACTCGAGGATTAGCATATATCCGATTTAAAACGATACTGGTGGAGCGGTAAGCATAAGGAAGAAGATTTGTCGGAAATACGTCTGATTGTGTCAGTGTACTCGGAGCGGCGCAGTTACGCCGCTTGGGCTTGGTAGGCCAGATGGCAAGCTTCGCTGAGATTTCACCATCCGAGTTTTTCTACAGAAATCGCGACCTGGCGGGCTTCACCAACCCAGCCCGAGCCCTCTACATGGCGGTGCGCGAGATCGTCGAGAACAGCATGGACGCCTGCGAACTCGCCGGCAAGCCCCCCGAAGTGTACGTCAGGATCATCTCCGACAGCGCCAACCCGGATTTCCCAGACCCGAAGCCCTACCGGCTCACGGTCATCGACAACGGCCCCGGGGTCGCTCCCCAGCACGTGCCCAGCGCCTTCGGCAAGGTCTTCTACGGCTCGAAGTACGTCCTCCGCCAGTCCCGTGGCATGTTCGGTCTGGGCGGGACCATGGCGATTCTCTACGGCCAGATTACCACTAACAAGCCTGTCATGGTCACCACCTCGCCTGACGGCAAGCGGAAGTACGCTTTCCAGATGATGATCGACATCGGCGAGAACAGGCCGGTGGTCCTGAAGCGGGTCGTGACCGACGCCAACGGGACGACAGGCACCCGAGTCGACCTCACCCTCGAGGGCGACTACCTCAGGGCGTCTCAGAAGATCGGCGACTACTTCAAGCAGACTGCCCTCGTAGCTAGCTACGCGAACATCACCTTCGTCGACCCCCTTGGGCAGGTAACCTTCTACGAGCGGGCGACCAGCTCCATGCCCCCAGCTCCCATGGAGACACTCCCCCATCCCTACGGGATAGACGTGGAAGCGTTCAAGCGCATCGTCAAGCTCTCCGAGGAACACGACATGAAGTCCTTCATGGTCACGAACTTCCACCGGGTCGGAGAGAAGATAGCGACCAAGTTCCTCGAGTTTGCAGGCGTCAGTCTGAAGCTCCCTCCGAAGCGGCTCAACAACCTCCAGGTGGTCTCGTTGGTGGATGCCCTGCAGCGATTCCCGGACTTCCTCCAGCCCGACGCCGCAGTCCTCTCCCCAGTGGGCGAGGAGATCCTCCTGGCGGGGATCAACAAAGAGCTGCAGCCCGAGTTCTCGACCGTGGTGACGAGGCCCCCGTCCTCCTACTCCGGATTCCCCTTCCTTGTCGAAGTGGGGGTCGCCTACGGCGGCAAGGTCCTCCAGCCCGGCATGAGGCTCTTCCGGTTCGCCAACCGCATCCCACTCCTCTACGACGAGAGCAGCGACGTCAGCTTCCAGGTACTCAACGAGGGGGTCGACTGGAAGAGGTACCACGTGCCTCAGGAGGCGCCTGTCGCGGTCATCACCCACATCTGTAGCACCCGAATCCCCTACAAGACGGTCGGAAAGGAGTACATCGCCGACAGGCCTGAAATCGAGAGGGAAATCAAGAACGCAGCGAGAGAGGCCCTTCGAAGGCTGGGCATCTTCCTCTCGAAGAAGGGAAGCATGGAGGCTGTGCAGAGGAAGATGAACATCTACGGGAAGTACCTTCCGCTCATTGCGAAGTTCTCGACTGAGCTCGCCGGCGAGAAGCGCATGCCGAAGTACCGCAAGCTAATCGGAGAAGGGGACTCGGGAGCCTATGAAGAGGCCGAGCCACAGCCCGCCGGAGAAGAGATGCCGTCCGAAGCAGCACCCGAAAACACAAAGGAAACAGAGATTGAGCAAAAGAAAATCGACCAGTACAGCGGAAGCTAGGAAGAGCAGCGCCCAGGCCCTGTTGAAGGACCTGGGAAGCAGCGTCTACAACGACCTCGACGAGGGGAAGTTTCCCAGCCTCACCATGGCCAGCAGGTCTGTCCGGAACATAGTCTACGACAAGAAGCTGCAGCAGTTCATCCTGGGGCCCACCACGGTGAAGAGGGCGTCCGGGAACATCAAGCACATACGCCCCTTTACTCAGCTGATCTGGCTCGCTTACTTCGCCAAGAAACTCGTCGACGAGAAGCGCACGTCGACCCTGAGGGACGTCTTCTATTCCGCCCAGGCCTTCGGCGTCGAGTTCATGGACCAGGCAGAGTCTGACGAACTGATCACAGACCTGGAGGTCCTCATGCAAATGGCCAGGGAAGGCATGAACATTTACCCTGAGGAAAGGAGCGCGATCTTCGGGAATCTCACCATCGAATACACAGTCCCCGGCTACGAAGGGAAGAAGGCAGACCTTTCGGCAAACCCAGATGGAGTCATGATAGGGCCTGCGTTGACCACCGCGGAGTTCGCAGACACCGACGCGGAGATGGTCCTCGCCATAGAGAAGGGAGGCCTCTTCACCCGGTTCGTCGAGGAGAGGGTCCACAAGAAGTACAAAGCCCTCCTGATCAACACGGCCGGGCAGCCCCCAAGGTCGACGCGGTATCTCCTACGCAGGCTTAACCAGGAACTCAAGCTTCCCGTGGGGATACTCTGCGACGCAGACCCCTGGGGTGCCCACATCGCCATGGTCTGCAAGTCCGGCTCCGCCAACGCCGCCCACCTGAGAGAGCTGACGACCCCAGACGCCGTCTGGCTCGGGGTCTGGGCCAGCGACATCGTGAAGTACAAGCTGCCCTCCGACAAACTCACCGAGGTGGACATCAAGCGTCTCTACGAGCTCAAGCAGGACCCCAGATACACGGACAAGATGTGGCACGACGAGCTGGACGTCTTCCTGAAGATTAAGAAAAAGAGCGAACAGGAGGCGTTCGCCAGGTACGGCCTCTCATACATCGTCGACACCTACCTTCCGGAGAAGCTTCAGCTCATGAAGAGCTTCTGAGCTTCTTCTGCACCGCCTCGCTTCTAAGCTCCCGAGCCGCGTCCGAGGCCACCCACCTCGCTGCTCCGCCCTCCAGCCCTGAGATCCTGGCAGCGAAGTTCAACGCCTCTCTGTTCAGCCTCTTGTTCCGCTTCCCAATCTGCCTCAGTGCCCAGCTGACTGCCTTCTTCACGAAGTTCCTTGGGTCCGACGCGCCCCTCTCGATCGCCCCGAAGAACCTCAGGAAAGCTGCGTCTGGGGCTGCCTTGTCATGGACGGCTAGCTCCGCCATCAGCACGTAGCCCGCCCTCTTCACGAACTCCTCCTTCCTCTTCGACCACTCCAGTGCCTTGGAAAAGGCGAAGGGCGTCTTGTCAAAGAGACTCCCGCAGCAGCCGTCACACACATCCCACGAATCGAAATCGGCGACCCAGGCCTCCATCTGGCGTTCCGTCACCTTCGCTGGCTCGTCCACTAGGGCCGCGAGGATCCTTGCCTCGTGTATCCCGCTCTTCCAGAGCTCCAGGGCCAGCCCGTGGTCTCTGCCGGTCTTCCTGGCTATCCTCCTCAGCGTTGGTATAGCGAGCCCCAGCGCACTTCCGGTGGATATCCCGTAGCGGGCCATCCCCTTCAAAGACCCCGGGTCCGCCAGAGACCTCAGCTCCCTGATCACCTCTTGGGCCTCCATGAAAGGGCTCATCTCCGAGAACTTCTAAATACCCATCGGGTTCTGCCCGAAACAGACAGCGATGACATTCACCGCCCAGCAGTCGCGGGTTGACGCGCTGATCCGGCTCCTCGGTCTCGTAGTACTAGGGTTCGGCGGCGCTCTGGTCTACTACACCTACGCCAACGCGACCGCGAGCGGAATCGCCCCCGATATCGTAACGATCAACTACGCCCTGGGCATCCTCCTAGTCATAGTCGGCCTCTTCGCATCCTTCGCGAAGTTCAAGTGACTGGAATGGCCGTCAAGGTAGCCATCGCCGGGGTCGGCAATTGTGCCTCCGTCTTCCTTCAGGGTCTCAAGTTCTACTCGGAACACACCTCGAAGGGCCTCTGGCACCCCAACGTCGCCGGCCTCAAACCCAAGGACATCGAAGTCGTGGCTGCCTTCGACATCGACGCGAGGAAGGTCGGTCTGAACCTCTCAAAGGCGGCCTTCGCCCCGCCCAACGTCGCGAAGAAGTACGACGACCTCGGCAGGACCGGCGTAAAGGTAAGCCCTGGGATTTCGAGAGGCGACCTCGCTCCCCATCTCCTGGGCGCCAAGACTGAGAAGGCACGGTCTGATGAGGTTTCCAGCGTGTTGGAGGACTCCGGCGCTGACATGCTCGTAAATCTGATTTCTTCGGGATCAGACGCCTCCTCTGAGGAGTACGCCGAGGCGGCGCTGAGGGCAGGGTGTGCCTTCGTGAACTGCACACCGACTTCCCTTCTGAGAAAGAACAGGCTGACCGCGGGGTTCCAGAAGGCCAAGCTGCCTCTGGTCGGGGACGACCTGATGAGCCAGTTCGGCGGGACGGTCTTTCACCGAGGACTCCTCGGGTTCATGGTCAAGCGGGGGATTAAGGTCTCAAAGAGCTACCAGCTGGACGTTGGCGGGGGGTCCGAGACTCAGAACACCATGGACGAGTCGATCAAGGCTGCGAAACGGACTATGAAGACCGCTTCTGTCGCCAGCGAGGTCCCCTACCAGTTCGAAACGGTCGCGGGCACCACTGATTTCGTCGACTACATGGGAAACGACAGGACCAGTTACTTCTGGTTCGAGGCGAGCGGCTTCATGAACTCCGGGATCTCGGTCGACGTCTACCTCCGTTCTTCAGATGGGGCGAACGCGGGCAACGTACTCCTTGACGTCCTGAGGGCCACCCACAGGTCCATGAAGAGCGGCAAGCTTGGCACCGTAAACGAGATCTGCGCCTACGGGTTCAAGTCTCCGCCGAAACCCATGCACTTCGACGAAGCATACTCGAAGTTCGCAGCACTTTACGTGCGCTGAATCCTGAGCAGACCACAGAACCCATCCAACGATAAATATCCCGGGGGATTCTGTTGCACCCGACCACGTCTACGACCCACGGCTTCGGCTGGAAGAAGGACCTCCCCGACGACAGGGACCGCGCTTACCTGCCTCCTCCTGACCTGTTCCGCCTACTTCCCAATACCAGAGACCTGAGGAGCAAATGCCCTCCTGTCTACCACCAGAAGGAACTGAACAGCTGCTCGGCGAACGCAGTTGCGGCTGCCGTCGAATTCGACCTGATCAAGGAGAAGAAAAGAAGGGTGATATTCCCCTCCCGCCTGTTCCTCTACTACAACGTCCGGGCAGCTGAAGGGACCGTAAGGTCCAATGTCGGCATCTCCATACGGGACACGCTCAAGTCGGTCGCGAAGCTGGGGGACTGCCCTGAAAGCCTCTGGCCCTACGTGGAGAAGAGATTCAGGACTAGACCCCCCAGGGAGTGCTACGATGACGCGCTCAAGTACAGGCTCGTGGCGTATCAGAGAATACGCCGGAGCATCGAGGACTTTCGTAGCTGCATCGCTTCTGGCTATCCCTTCGTCTTCGGCTTTCTGGCCCATCAGAGGTTCCAAGACATCGTGAAGAGGACCGGGCGGCTGGAGATGCCTTCTCAGGGAGAGAGGATCATCGGACATCACGCCGTCCTGGCCGTGGGCTACGAAGAGCCCAAGCGGAGGTTCTGGGTGAGGAACTCCTGGGGGCCGAGGTTCGGCAGAGCTGGATACTTCACCATGCCCTACGAGTACCTCCTGAGCGAGTATCTTTCTAGTGACTTCTGGACCATCAGGGTGGTGACCTAGGATTCCGATGGCGACGTTCCGGATACTCTGGTGGCCCCTCGCGCTGGTACTGACTGTGGTTCCGCCGTATGCCTTCGAAAGACTCGCCCAGAACCTCTATCTTTTCCATAGCAACCTCTTCTTCCTCTTCTCGGGCCAGCGGTATTACTTCGATATCTACTATCTCGCCTTCGCCGGGGTAGTCATCGGCTACGGAAGCAGGAGCCTGGTGCACGCCTGGTTGGCATACCTCATCTCCGTCCTGACCCTCATGACTCTGTTCTTCACCGTCTGCGACCCAATCCTATGCTACAGCACTGGGGTCGACGGCCTCGAGCCTGCAAGGATGGGTTCGTTCTTCCTCGCCATAGGGATCGCGACCGCATACCTCGGCCACCGCAGAGGCAGTACTTCAGACAGAGGCGATTGGGAGAGGCTGCTTGCGGGCGGGAGCGCCTTCTACGCCGTCGCATACATCCCCATGGTCTTCACCATCGCAGGAGCGACGATTCTAGCGCCCGCCGACGGAGCCGCACTTCCCGCCCTCCTGGCGTTCCTCGCATTCTCGGCTGTCCTCCTATTCGCGGACAGAACGCGGCCCGCGACATGGCTCCTGCCGCTTGCAGCCCAGGCAGCGCTTGTCCTGGTCAGCCTGGGCATGGCCAAGCAGTATTATTCGGAGATTTTCCCCACGGTCGGTCTGACTATCCTCGCAACTCTGGCGGGAGCAACAGCGGGGGCTTTCATCCTCTTGCGCCCGACCCGGGCCACTACGCGCTTCAGGCGGTCGCCCCTCCCATTTGCAGGGATGCTCGTCTTCGTGATCCTAGTTTCCCTGGTGGTCTGGCCCGACGCGGTTGTAGGACAGGTTATTTCGACTTCGAACTCAGGAGCACCTACTAGCTACTACTATGGCATTCCAGACTCGGCGGGAGGATTCATGTCAAGCCCGATGGTCCGGCCCACTGGCGTGAGGGTCAACGTGACCTTCCCCAGTCACGACCTTTCCTCCGCCCCGGCGGGAGGTTTCCTCGCCGGAGGCATCGGGGTCCACTCTGCCGACTGCTGCACCGACGGGATTGACTACGGCTACCGTTTCGACGCAATCCTGTACGGGAACGGAAGTCAGATGCTCGACGCCACTGCCTGGAAGGTCTGCGATGCGAACGCCGCCTGCGGAGGTCACTCCTGGCGGCTCCTGATGTTCTTCGCCTCTCGACACTTCACCGTCGTGAATCCCGGGGATCAACTCCAGCTGACGCTGAGTTGGGAGAATCACACGGTCCTCTGGGAGTACAGCACCGGCGGTCAGACGAACCAGCTTGGAGCTTTCGAAGCGTCGGCGCGCGCGAACGTTGCCTTCAATGCAGGCTGGCTCGGTCCTCCGGACAATCCTTCCCCGGGCGGCGCCTTCTTCTTCCAATTCGGGGTTTCAAAGCTTGGAGACCTAAGCGGTCCTTGGTCTGTCTCATTCTCGTGTCCGTCGATATTCTGGCAGGGGACATGGAGCTGCATCGACCACTCAGAATCTCTCCAGGGTGACCAGTCCTACTGGAAGGTGCTCTGGAGGTGGGGTGAATCATTCCCAGGAGTCCAGGGGCAGCCAAATGCGTCCACATACAGGGTGACGTTCAGCAATTCGAGCTCAACCATGGTCAGCTTCACGCCCTTCTGGTAATCTTCCCTCCACCCAGTCACGACCCTGTCCTTTTTACGCCGGGGTTTCGGGGGGATTCCTATGGCCTCAATCAGAGTGAAGGACAACGGCTCTCAGCCTGTTGTAGGGCAGGGCCGGGAACGACCGTTCAAGCAGGGCGAGTTCTACGTCTTGGAAGTGGCAGATGACATCGCAAGGTACTGGAACAAGATGGCCCCCGGGAGACGGGACGAGCTATGGAGACAGTCATTCAAGGAGAAGAGAGACGTCCGCGATATCGTGGAAGCCTACGTACACAAGCCCGCCCGCACCAAGTGAATCAGCAGCGAGGGCAGGAAGGTTCGATCCACCCACCTCCTCCTTCGAGGAAAGAGGCTCGGATCTGCTTTCTGTGGGGGAGCAGGGAAAGCTCGACCGATTTGTCGTGCCGAGTTCAGACCCAAACTACTTCCGCAACGTGGCGTCCTGGCCGGGGCTTGTCAATTCAGGTAGGCGCCCCTACGGAACAAACCCAGGTTGAAATCCCTGCTACCGCACGGAAGCTTTGAGTGAGATGCGATGTATGCAATGCGGGAATAGTAGCACGTGTGCTTTGCATGCGGTGAGGTCGGTGTGATTCGAACCTAGCGGCAACAGCCGTGAAAACAGGGGCGAATCTAGCTAATCTAGGCAAACAAAGTTCAGTCTGAGGTTATTCTCGACGGCGCCGCTCGGACTCGCTGCAGATTTGCACCTGGCTTGGGACTCGAATGGAAACGGCGTGCTGTCGCCGGGACATCCAACGGAAAAAGTCGGGAGTAATGCGAACTGATTTCGCCGACAGCGTCGCATTCCGAGCTCAGAGCGCAAGTCTGGTCGCACTCCCTTACTGAAACCTAGCATGCAATTCGAATTCGTGGGTCCAGTGGAACACCCCCCTAAACAGGTCTGGAAAGTGGTTCCGGGCCATGATCAATCGTCGCAGGGTCGTTCCAATCCAAGTGAAGAGCGTTGCTTCAAGAGCTTCAATCTTTCGTTCTGACACCGGATAGAGATAAATCACAGCGACACGAAAAGTTGTCTCAGTTTGTGCAAGAGTTGTGATTGGTCAACTCTAGACCTAGTCCCATGTACGTGCAAATGCGACCTGGCGAATATCTTCCCCGAAGAAGAGGGTTCGAGGAAGTGTCATCTTTGCGGTCACAAGATGAAACTGACCTAACTGATTACCCCACGTTCGAGCGCAGTCATTTGCCCGTGACCACGTTTCTCCCAGTGAAGAGTCTGTAGGCTACCACGATGACGGCGACGATCAGCAATAGATGGATTAACTCCCCGCCGACCCCGCCGATGAACCCGAATAGCCACAGGACCACTAGGATTATGGCGACTGTCCAGAATAGGTCTATCTTCAAGTCTTGCCGCCTCGATTCTGCGCTAGCAACTATTTATGGTCTTTCTTGCCGAAGGGGCTCCGAATATGCTCGCAACAAACGAAGAAACCAGATTCAGACAAAGCCAAATGGACCAGTCAAGATACTTCGAATAGAGCTGGCCTGGTGGGTTCAAAGAGCAGATTCCAACAGCTCACACGTGTCTCGCCTCAGACTCGACTCCCTGCCCAACGCGCTCGAAAAGGTCGAGAATCTCTGGCCAAAGCCTGTGTAAAGTGTGAACGAAGCCGCCTAGGGCTATTGTCAAAAGGCTCTCGATGATGTGGGAAAGAGGGACGCCCTGAAGCACAAGAGCATTGGAGCTTATGGTCTGATTGGGCGCTGATTGAAGAAAAATCCAATACCAGTACAATGCGCTCGCGAAGCCATAAATCGAAAGAGCGGCGCTTCCGACTTCTACTGCCACAGTAGACAACTTCTTGGTATTCATGATCAGATGATTCAGCTTTTGGATATTTTAGAGTTCCACAAGAATGACTCTGGCGGCGCCGGTCGGACTCGAACCGACGACCAACAGGTTAACAGCCTGCTGCTCTACCACGCTGCCCAGCAGCTACCTGCTTCTGAGCTACGGCGCCGCAGGCGGTCGGTTCCGCGATGGGCTGAAAAACGTTCTTAGTCTGAAAGCCCGAGGGATGCCCTAGGGACATGGCTGAATCACAGTCGGACAGGGAAAAGAAGGAGATAACCTCGGTCATCTTCGGCTTCTTCGAGGCGGGGAAGAACAAGGACCTGAGCTCCCTCGCTGGCTTCCACTCGGCCCACGATTCCTTCTCGAAGTTCGACGAAAACGCCCCCTACACCAGACAGAACTCGGAGGAGGCGTTCGTTCACGAGCAGGCCGCCTTCGCCAACATCTCCGACTACTCGTACCAAATCGACAGCCTGCGGATCGACCTCCTGGGGGACGCGGCGGTGGCCACCTTCTACCTGGCATACAAGGGGATGTTCATCAACGACTACTCCTTCGAGGGTTCACCCGTGGGCTCGAGGGCGAGGGTGACCATGGTGCTCGCGAGGACCATGAAAGGCTGGAAGATAGCCCACGAGCATTTCAGCACGTTTCCCGACTGGAAGACACCGGGCGCCCCAAAGAAGAATCAGTGAAGTGTGGGCCCGGCCGGATTTGAACTGGCGACCGACCGGTGTCTCCTCCGGGAGTATGAGCCGGTCGCTCTAACCGAATTTCCCGCCTTTTCCAGACGCTGAGCTACGGGCCCACGGTTTCATCGGTTCGGAAGGCGATGGCTTTAAGCAAATGACCAAAGCCTAATTAGACCCTCAAAACCGAAGCCAAACGTAAGTCGTGAGCAAGGACCTAGACGAAGGATTCCAGGATATTCTCGCCGAGCTCGACCGTGAAGAAGCCCGTGTAAAAATCCGGATGGAGATGCGCCGCTTTGGCAAGCCCACCACAGTGATCGAAGGGTTGAAGATGAGCGAAAAGGATATGCACGAGCTGAGCTCCAAGATGAAACGGGCCCTTGCCACCGGCGGGACAGTCAAGGACGGGATCATGATCCTTCAGGGAGACCACCGGGAGGCCGCCCAGAAGATGCTCATGCAACATGGCTTCTCCGAGAGCTCCATAGAAGTCCTTTGACAGGAACTCATGCCTCGTCTCAAGACTCAGTATTCCCCCACGTTTATAACGGGTAGACGGAACCGTCAATTGGAAGGTCTCGAGTCGAGATGTCGAAGCCCATCATAACCTTCGAGGACTTCCTCAAGAGAATCATCAGGGTAGTCTTCTGGGTCCTCCTCCTTACCGTGTTCATAGTCCTCCCCATCTACTACCTTGTCTTCGCCGCCCTCCGCCTCCCCACGGACATCTTCGCCCTGGCGACCGTCAAGCCCCTGGACTTCCTAGCCATCCAGCTTAACCTGATCAACACCGAGCCCTTCAAGACTCTGTTCGCCCTGACCGTGTTTCCCGGTTTCAGTTTCGTGGCCGTCTACTCCACCATCTTCATGGGCTGGGTAGAAAGGAAGTTCACTGCGAAGATCCAGCTCAGGACGGGTCCGATGTACGCCGGGAAGTTCGAAGGAATCCTCCAGAACGTCGCCGACTTCTTCAAGCTGCTCTTCAAGGAGATGATCATCCCCGACGGCGTCGACAAAGGCACCTTCGTGGCCGTCCCGTTCGCCCTGATGGCCGTCGCAGGGGCCCTCGTCGCCCTCGTCCCCCTCTCCCCGACCACCTACATCGCAAATCCCTCAGTGGGTGCGATACTGGTGTTCGCAATTCTCGGCTTTTCTCCGCTGATCGTCCTGCTGGCCGGCTGGGCAAGCAACAGCAAGTACCCCTTCCTCGGCGGCGTGAGGGCGTTGCATCAGTTGGTCGCCTACGAGATCCCTCTTGTCCTCTCCCTCCTTGGCGCGGTAATCCTCTCGGGATCCCTCAACCTGATGCAGATAGTCACGCACCAGAACGGCCTCTGGTACATCGTCCTCCAGCCCCTCGGGGCCTTTGTTTTCTTCATCGGCGCGCTCGCCGAGCTCGAGCGGATCCCCTTCGACATCCCGGAGGCCGATAGCGAGATAGTCGCAGGGTGGCAGACAGAATACAGCAGCATGCTCTTCGGGACATTCCAGCTTGCAAACTTCTCCCGGATGTACATACTCGCAGGACTCTTCACAACCTTCTTCCTCGGCGGATGGCTTGGTCCAGCTCCCGTTCCCCCAGAGGTCTGGTTCATACTGAAGACGACCGTTGTCATGCTCGTCATGATGCTCCCGCGCAGCATATTGCCCAGGTTGAGAATCGACCTGCTCCTGAGGGGAGGCTGGGTCCGCCTCCTGGTGCTGGCCTTCGCGAACATCTTCCTCACCTTGCTGATTGTCTCCCTGGGGATCGCCTAGATGGGGACCCTCTCGTACATCAAGGGCGTCTTGATCGCCACTTGGAGCGGCTTAAGGCACCTCACCCGTCCGAGGATGACCCTTCGCTACCCGGAGCAGAAGCTGGACCTCCAGGGGCCGGGGTACAAGTACGACCCCAAGCAGGGGGTGGGCCTTCCCGGCTTCAAGGGCCGGCACATCCTCTATTTCGACAAGTGCACCGGCTGCCAGCTCTGCGCCATAGCCTGCGACGGAGTGGCCGTAGCCATAGAGATGCAGAACGTGAAGAAGGGGAAGGCCCATAACAAGAAGGACATCTGGCCAGCGGTCGACTACGGGAGGTGCGTCTTCTGCGCACTCTGCGTGGACGCCTGCCCGTTTGATGCCCTCTACATGACGAACGAATACGAGCTTGCGGCCTACGACAAGGCAGGCCTGAAGTACACTCCGGACATGCTCGCCGTCCCTCCAAAGCTGGAGGGGAGGAAGTACAGGGTGGAGTTCGACACCGAAAGAGGTACGACCAGACATGGCTGACCTGATCTTCATCGCCATGATGGTGGTCACAGTCGGAAGCGCCATAGTGGCCCTCGAAGCCGAAGAGATCGTCTACGGCGCAATCGGCCTGGCCGGCAGCCTCTTCGGGGTAGCCACCCTCTTCTTCCTGCTGGACGCGCCCTATGTTGCCGTCTTCCAGATAGCCGTCTACATCGGAGCAATTGCCGTCCTGATACTCTTCACCGTGATGCTCGTGCGGGAAGAGAAGTGGGCCAAGGAGGTCCCTGCCAAGTCCGTTACCAAGCTGGCCGGAGTCCTCACGGGCCTGGCCGTCATCATAGCGCTCGCCTTCGCCTTGGTAGCCACCGACCTCTCGGGGCTGACCAGCATTCAGAACACCGCGGGGTTCCTCCAGATAGGCCAGCTCATCTCGACCAACTACGCGCCCGTGCTCGAGGTCCTCGCCTTCGTCCTCGCTGCTTCGGTCGTCGGCGCCCTGACCCTTTCCAGGGTCGACAGGGAGGAAAAGAGTCAGTGAACTCGCTGACGGACTTCGTCCTCGTATCGGCCATGCTCTTCGGCATCGGAATCTACGGCCTGGTGACCAAGAGGAACGCACTTCGCCTGCTCTTCGCAGTGGAGATAATGATCAATGCCGCAAACCTGAACTTCATCGCCTTCAGCCAGTATGCCCCGTTCGCCGCTGCGGGCGCGACCGTGGTCAACGGGGTCGGCCAGACTTTCGTGCTCTTCTCCATCGCCCTCGCGGCCGCGGAGGCTGCCGTCATCCTCGCCATAGTCGTCGTCGCCTACAGGCTCCACAAGGACGTGGACGTGAGCGAGCTGAAATCCATGGAAGGGTAACAATGTCAACGAGAAAACCATCCTTCCGCGACATCGTCAGCGGCCCTCGGGTGTAACCACCAATGTACCAATACCTCCTTCTCCAGACCGTAGTCCTTCCCATGGTATTCGCGGCCCTCTGCTACCTGGGGGCGGGGAAGCTCGGAAAGAACGTCGGATGGCTCGCCTTTGCCGCCCTCCTTATCACAACCGCTTCCCTGCTCCTGCTCGCAGCCTCACAGCTCTTCACGGGGAGCATCTCACAGGTCCTCGAGTCCTACACCTGGGCCCCCAGCGCAGGCCTGACCTTCGGCTTCCTGGCCGACAGTCTCAGCTTCCCCCTGGTGATCGTGGTGAACCTCGTCCTGGCGGCGACCGCAGTCTATTCAATGCCCTACATGACGACCCGGGTCAATTCGCTCTACGGGGAAGACAGGCATGGGAGCTACGGAATCTACTACCTCAGCTTCATGCTGGTCTCCGCCGGGCTGGACGGCATACTCCTCTCGACAAACCTCATCGAGCTCTACCTCTTTCTTGAGACGGTCCTGATACCGACCTTCGTGATCATCAGCCTCTTCGGCTACGTCGACAGGGAAAGGGTCGGCATAATCTACATCATCTGGAACCAGCTCGGTGCTTTCGTATTCCTCGCCGGCATCGCCCTGGCCTACGTCGCAACAGGGAGCTTCGAGATAGGCGCCCTCCACCTGGCCCAGTCGAGCTCCATCGCTTTCTGGATCGCCGGGCTGATTCTCGTGGGCTGGCTTGTCAAGATGGCGGTGTTCGGTCTGCACATGTGGCTTCCGATAACTGAGGCAGAGCCCCCGACCTCCTTCGCGCCAACGATGGCTGTCGTCTCGGGCATTGGGAGCTACGTCATCGCGCGGCTGCTGCTCTTCGGCATGCCCTCGACCTTCCACACCTTCAGCCTCCCGTTGATGGTCTGGGCAGTCGTCACAATGTTCTACGGGGGCGCCGTGACCGTCGCCCAGACCGACGTCAAGTACATCTTCGCCTGGTCGACCATGAGCCAGAACGCCTACTCAATCCTGGGGATCGCCAGCTGGTCTGCCCTCGGTGTAGCAGGGGGAGTCTTCTACTTCGCGAGCCACATC
Source organism: Nitrososphaerota archaeon (assembly GCA_027887005.1). Classification (NCBI taxonomy): domain Archaea; kingdom Thermoproteati; phylum Nitrososphaerota; species Nitrososphaerota archaeon. Next base: position 41,760 of record JAPCJI010000008.1, on the reverse strand, counting down.
CTCGGGAAGTTCGTGATGTTCGCCGTGGCAGGGATACTCCTCACTCAGACGGGCCTCAGAGACGTCAAACAGATGGGCGGCCTGGCCGCGAAGATGCCGTTCACAGCTTCCATCTTCGTGCTGGGAGCCCTGATACTCTCTGCCGTCCCTCCCACGAGCGGTTTCCAGGCAGAGTGGATAATGTTCGCGGGCATCTTCTCCCAGGGCGCCGCCGGCTCCTCCAGCTATCTGCTGGTCGCAATCCTCGGGCTCATCGCGACCCTCCTGACCGTCGCCTACACATTCTGGCCGGTCCGCAGGATCTTCTTCGGCTCGCTCCCGCCGACCCTCGAAGGGGTCAGGGACGCGCCGCTGACGATGACGATACCCATGCTCGCGTTGGTGGTCGCATCCATAGTCATCGGCATCTACCCTGACCTGGTCTCGAAGTTCCTGATCGCCTTCGCCAGCAGCCTGCCCATAGGAGGGATACACGCGTGACCTTCGTAATCCCGTCCTACTTCGTCTGGCTCATCTTCATCCTGCCCTACGCCGGCGCGCTGCTGACCGTAGCCCTCAGAAAGGCCGGAAGGCCCGCCAACGTGGTCTCGGTTGCGTTCTCCTTCCTCTCTGCGGCCTTCGCCCTGAGCATGCTCCTTCCCCTCCTCGAAGGACAGGCCCTGAGCGTGGTCGATTCGGTGATTCCGAAGAGCGTGCCATGGATTTCAGGACTGAACCTCACCGTCGGCGTCCTGACCGACCCCTACACCGCCATACTGACCAACGTCGTGGCCTGGGTGAGCTTCCTGATCATGGTCTACAGTCTCGAATACATGAAGGAAGACGGGGGTTCCAACCGCTACTTCTTCTTCGTCAGCCTCTTCGTCGGGAGCATGCAGCTCATCGTCCTTTCCGACAACCTCCTCTCCCTTTTCGTGGGCTGGGAGATGGTCGGCCTATGCAGCTACGCCCTCATCGGGCACTACTGGAAGGACGAGACCAAGGACTGGGTCGGCACCCCCGGAGACAGGGCCCTGGGCGAAGACCAGGCCTACTCCCCGTCGCACGCAGGGATGAAGGCGTTCGTAATGACCAGGGTCGGCGACGTGGCGATGCTCGCGGGGATCCTGATCCTCTTCTACTACGCCGGGACATTCAACTACTACCAGCTCGCCTCGGACTCGCACTCCTGGTTCGAAGGCCTGTCCAGGTCCGGCCTGCTCGTTCCGGTGGCCCTCCTGATCTTCGGCGGTGCAGTGGGCAAGTCGGCCCAGTTCCCCCTGCACGAATGGCTCCCTGACGCTATGGCGGGCCCCGCACCAGTGTCAGCCCTCATCCACGCCGCCACGATGGTCAAGGCCGGCGTGGTGCTGGTCGCGAGGATAGCACCAATCTTCTACTTCATCGCCCTGGCGAACCCGACCCTCGGGCTCGCCTCGGTCCAACCCTTCTTCCTCACGGTGGCATGGATCGGCGCGTTCACCGCCGTCCTGGCCGCGAGCCAGGCTCTAGTTGGGTTCGAGCTGAAAAAGATCCTCGCCTACTCGACCATGTCTCAGATCGGCTACATGATGCTCGCTGTCGGTGTCGCGGGCCTCTCCGTCGACTTCGCCCAGGGCCTGGCAGCAGGCCTCTACCAGCTCATGAGCCACGCCATCTTCAAGGCCTGCCTGTTCCTGGCCGCCGGTGCCCTGATCCACGCCTCAGACTCGAAGTACATCAGCGACATGGGTGGGATGAGGGACAGGATGAAGCTCACCTTCGCGGCGTTCCTCATAGCAGTCGCGTCCCTCTCTGGCATCCCGCCCTTCAGCGGCTTTTGGAGCAAGGACGCGGTCCTGGGAGCAGCCTGGGGAGCGGGGCAGTACGCCCTCTTCGCAGTTGGGGCACTGACAGCAGGTCTCACCGCCTTCTATTCGTTCAGGATGCTGGGGTTGGTATTCTTCGGGGGGAGGAGCAAGCGGCTAGAAGAGGTCGAGGGGAGCGGCCACCACGTCCATGAGCCAAGCCCAATCATGTGGATCCCCTACGGGATACTGGCAGGCGCGACCGTGCTGATCGGGCTGGGGGCGCTCCTGGGCCTTGCCGTCCCCGCGTTCAACGTGGAGGCCACCCTCGACTCGGCGGCCACTTCGTACGTCCAGACGTTCTTCCCCTCGCAGGTCCTCTCCTCGCCTCAGGCAGGTTTCAACGCGGCCGCCTCCGGCATCGTCGGCCTCTTCGTAGCGATTGGGTTCCTCGCAGCCGCGGCCATTTACCTCATTCGAAGGACGAGCGCGAGCAGGTTCGTCGGCGCCACGGGCTTCATGCACGGGCTCTACTCCTTCCTCTACAAGAGGTGGTACATCAACGCGATCTACTACAAGGTCTTCGTGGACGCTCCCATGGCCGCAGCCAGCTGGCTAAGCGAGACCTTCGACTTCAGAGGACTCTTCAGGGTCAACCAGGCCGGGTCGGTGCTCGGCGTGTCACTATCGACGGCAGGCAACTGGTTCGACGTCAAGGTCGTAGACGGAGTGGCCAACGGATTCTCCGCCCTCGGTCAGGCCTTTTCGCGCTTCGTCCGGAGGATGCAGACGGGGATAGTCGAACAGTACGCCCAGGTCTTCGCCATCGGGATCATAATCCTGGTCGCCTTCCTCCTGCTCGCACTCGGAGGTAGGCTGCCGTGAGCTTCGTCCTCTCTCTGCTGGTCTTCCTCCCGCTCCTGGCCTCCCCCCTGGTCTACCTCCTGACACGGATGAACAAGCGCTGGGGGGTCTACGCCTGCCTCGGCCTCGCTGCCGTCGTCCTCGGCGTGGCCACCTACATCTCCTGGCAGGTCATCGCGAACCCGCCGGCGCCCGGCCAGTACCTCCTGCAGGAGCAGTACTCCTGGATAAGCTTCAAGTCCTTCGGGCTTGACTACTTCCTCGGCACCGACGGCCTCAGCTCCCCGCTGATCTTTGTCTCGGCCCTGCTGACCCTACTCGCCATACTCGGCTCGAGGAAGCTCATCGACAAGCACGAGCCCGAGTACTACGCCCTGATCTTCCTCTTCGAGGGGGCGATCATGGGAGTCTTCACCTCCCTGAACCTGATACTCTTCTACATCTTCTGGGAGGTCGTCCTCATCCCGATGTTCTTCTTCATCGGAGTCTGGGGAGGCCCCCGACGCAAGTACGCGGCGATGAAGTTCATCCTATTCACCTACGCTGGGAGCACCATAATGCTCCTGGGCTTCCTCTACGTCTACCTGGGGATGATGCCCGTCCCCTCATTCGACATACCGTCCCTCGCGGGGCACATCCCCATCGGCCTGCAGTACCTGCCTCTCCTCGCCTCCTTCATCGGCTTCGCAGTGAAGCTTCCCCTGGTCCCCTTCCACACCTGGCTCCCTGACGCGCACGTGGAAGCTCCGTCCCCCATCTCCGTGCTCCTCGCAGGGGTGCTCCTGAAGATGGGCGGCTACGGATTCCTCAGGATAAGCATCGGCCTCTTCCCCAAGGCGTCAGTCCAGTATGCCTGGGCCTTCCTCGCCATCGGCCTCTTCTCGATGTTCTACGGGGCGGTGGCCGCAGTCCTTCAGAAGGACCTGAAGAAGATGATCGCCTTCACGAGCATTAACCACATGGGCTTCGTCCTGTTCGGTGCCTACGCAACGCTGGTATCAGGGAACCTGCTGGGGATCCAGGGCGCCATCCTCCAGATGTTCACCCACGCCCTCGCGGTCGGGAGCCTCTTCATGCTGTCGGGATACATCCAGCATCAGGCAGGGACCAGGGAGATCCCTTCCCTCAAGGGCCTCGGTCTCACCATGCCGCGCACTGCCGCCATACTCGTCCTCGCGTCAGGCGCAGCCATGGGGCTTCCCCCCTTCGCAAGTTTCCTGGCCGAGTTCATGGTCATCGCGGCCGGCATCTCCGCCTACACGATCACAGCCGTCTCGATCCTCGTCCCGGTCATAACCGCTGGCTACTTCCTATGGATGATCAAGCGGACTGTCCTGTCCCTGCCCGAAGGGACGGAGGTCCATGACATGGACCTCGGAGACTTGGCCTCCTTCGCGGTCTACCTCATACCTCTGGTCGTGCTCATCGTCGCTTCATACCTAATACTGACTCCCGCCCTCCCAGTCGCCCAGTTCCTCAGGGGGCTCGCATAGCTTGGTCGACCTGATCACGATCGCGGTCGCGCTCCTCGGGGCCTCGTCGCTCCTCCTCCCGCTCCTGCAGCTCTACAACGGTCGGAACTGGAATCTCTCCGGGTACATCCTTGCGGCCGTCCTCGGCGCAGCCATCCTCTTGGTCGCAGTCTTCACCCTCAACCCAACTCCTGTCCCATGGTTCGGGTCCCTCCTCTCCCCGGACCAACTCGGGGGAGTCTTCGCCCTGGTCACCCTGGGCGTGACCCTGGCCGTGGTCGTCGCTTCTCTCGACTTCCAGAGGACGTCCTTCAATCCAGTCTACTACAGTCTCCTGTCCTTCACCGCCCTCGGCATGCTCCTCCTGTCCTACTCCACGGACCTCCTGATGCTCTTCGTGGCCTGGGAACTGATGAGCCTCCCCACCTACGTCCTGGCGGGGTTCGACAAGAGGACCCAATCTAACGAGGCAGCAGTGAAGTACGCGGTCATCGGCGCCATGTCATCGGCAATAATCCTCTACGCGATCAGCCTCTCCTACGGCCTGACCGGCAGCACCCAGATATCCGCCGTGGCCCAGTGGTACTTCTCGCATCCGGCGTCCCCCCTGGGCGGAGTCGCGGCCCTGCTCTTCGTGGCGGGCTTCGGCTTCAAGATGTCGATTGTCCCCTTCCACATGTGGATTCCCGACGCCTACGAGGGCGCCCCCACCCCCATCAGCACGCTCCTCGCGGCGGCGACCAAGAAGGCAGGGTTCATCGCGGCCATCAGGGTCCTCCTCGCGGTGACCACCCTCTACGTCGTGACCAGGAGCCCGCTCTTCACCATGGCCAACGTCTTCGCGGTCCTCGCGCTGCTGACAATGACAGTAGGCAACGTATCCGCCCTCACGCAGAAGAGCATGACCCGGCTCCTCGCCTACTCGAGCATCGCCCAAGCCGGCTACATCCTCATCGGGTTCGTCGCCTTCACCGCCGACCCCACTTCGTCGGCCGCTTCGCTCGGCCTGACGGGCTCCATCTTCCATATCATCAACCACGCGATAATGAAGGGGGCCGCGTTCCTCTGCGCGGGCCTGGTCCTGATGCAGCTCAAGAGGGCCGACCTCGGGGCCTACAACGGGCTCGCCAGGCGGATGCCGATAACCGCCTTCACCATGACCATCGCCCTCCTCGGGCTCGCCGGGGTCCCGCCGCTGAACGGCTTCTGGAGTAAACTGCTCCTCTTCCTTTCCGTCTCGAGCCCTCAGTTCGGATGGCTCGCGGTCGCGGGCATACTCAACAGCGCGTTCAGCCTCGGCTACTACGCCTGGATCATCAAGCGCATTTACATCGACGAAGGGGAGAGCACAGAGCGGGTGAAGGAACCGAAATGGTTCGTCATCGTCTTCGCTGTGCTGGTCGGGCTGATGATCGGAATCGGGCTCTTCCCGCAGCAGGCGATAAACTTCGCATCAGGCGCGGTCCCGAACGTCCTGGGCTGACCTCCCTCTAGAGCCACTTGATTCTGATGCGGGCCCTGTCCGGGAGGATCTTCCTGAAGGGCTTTCCTGTACCTTCGAAGAACTTCGTGAAGAACTCGTAGAGATGCAACCTGAGGTCCTGGACGTACACGATGAACGCCTCGAAGGTCAGGATCAGGAGGTTCAGGATCACCCAGGGGATCGCATAGAGGGGGTTGATCCAGGGGCCGAAGTACTGATTCGTGATCAGGAGCAGGCCCGCGTGGACGAACAGCATGACTGCGAGCCTGACGTAGCTCACGGTGTTAGACAGGAACTGGGAGATCCTCTCGAAGACCTCCAAACCTCCGTTGGCCAGGGCGCCACCTATGGACCCGCCCTTGACCTTCCCCAGGGCGATGGCGCCTGCCCTACCGACGAAGAGGAAGATCATGGAGGGGAGGAGCACCGCAAGGGCGATCCCGCCCAGCACATTGTTGGGAATCCCGATGAGAGGAGCCGGGACAGACGTCTTGAGGACGTTGAAGCTGAAGCCGGCGCCTATGAACGCGAGTCCGTAGGCCACTCCTGAGACGTACATTGTGAGTGCCGGTATCTTCTCCAGCACAAGTTCGATGCGGTCCTGTTCCTTCACCCCCTGGTAAAGGTCGAGGCTGAGGGCAGTGATGAGATGGGCTACTCCGATAAGTATGCCGACCTCCATGACGAGGTAGACTCCTTGGATGTTGAACGTGTCCGGCGAGCCTCCGACCCTGTGGATTATCTCGACGACCGCCGGAATCGGAACGAAGCTGTAGAGCGACAGCTCGAAGAACTCCCCGAAGATCGCCCCGAAGACCACCGAAGAGAGGCCTGCCACCAGGAAGATGGTCCCCCACTGCCTCAGGGTGCCCGTGCCCCGTTGCCTCACTAGCAGAGCGAAGAGTGTCAGGATGAGGCCGTGGCCTACGTCGCCGAACATCATTCCGAAGAAGATGGGGAAGACGAAGGACACCATGGGAGTGGGGTCTATTTCATGGCCTCCGGGGATCCCCTGCTCCTTTGTTATGGGCTGGAAGATGCCGAGTCCCCCTCTGTTTTCCAGCAGAGTCGGAACGTGCGCCTCTTCATCCGCCTGGTCGACTTTCTCAGTGCCGACGATCCATCGGCCGAAGACCTGCCTCAGCCTGGCTTCCTTCTTCGTCGGGAAGTAGCCGCTGATGGTCGCCATCCTCTTGAAGCTCCCTGAGACCCTGGCCTCGTCGAGCATCCTCCTCGAGACCTCGGTCAACTCCCTGATTGCCAGGAGCTCAGTGGCGTTCCTCTTCTTGATCCCACTCATTTCCGCCTCCACCTTCTCCCTCGCCTCTGCCGCCGCGGCATGCTCTTCGGACGCCTTGCTGAACGCCGCGGCTGGATTCTGGGGCATGCCCTCGGGTATCGTAAGCGCCTTGAGCTCGAGGAGTTTCATCGCCCTGTCGAGCTTGGACTCGTCAGTCCTCCGTACCACGACCAGAATCAGGGCCTGCTGGTCGGAGACGGGCTGCGAGAGGAAGAGGGCCCCGGGTATGGAATTCTTGAATTCCTCGAGCCTCTGGTTCCCGACGATTGAAACCACGGCCTTGAGCAGATGGAGGGAGGAGAGGCCTCCGAGGTCGGCCGAGAACCCCGACACCGCCTTGAGAGTCGCCATCATGTTCTCAGCGTCCGTTTCGTCCTTGGTCGCCTTCTGGAGCAGCGCCTTCTTCTCGCGAACCTCTTCCACCACCGGGGTAAGCTGAGCCTCCGCCTTTCCCAGGAGCTCCTCCCAGGTCCCAGCCTCGAAATCACTCTGCGGAATCTTCACCCCCCTGAACACTATGTCAATCTGACCCGGCATCAACTGCAGCCCCAGGTCCTTCACGGCCTGGTCTGCCTGGGCGAAGAGGCGGACCGCCCTGACGGTGAGTTCCTGGACTCCGGGGTCAAAGTTTGCACCAGCTCCGCCCAGGGGGTGGAAATCCTCGAATTCTGCCAGGGCCCTGGCGACGGCTTCATACTCGCTCCGCGGGGAAATGATTGTGACCTTGGAGAGACGCTGGACGCCCAAATGATACCCGCTTTGTGTTTTCAGCCGCGACCGAGTTCGGTTATTAAGGTTAGGGAGCAGTCCTGACGATTCGACCCCTGAAACCCGGCGGACGAAACTGCCGAAGCTCTGAAACCAATATAAGCCGACCAGCTTCGGCCCGTTCAAGCAGGGAGTTTCGATTTCTTGTCGAGCAAAACCTATGTCGGCACCAAGGCTTTCGCACTCCGCGGAACCCTCCTCGACTCAGAGAACATCCAGAAGCTGGCCGAGACATCGTCGCTCGACGAACTTGTCAACAGGCTCAAGGGTACGCCCTACTCCGAGGCCCTAGCAGGGCTCCCCACGCCGTACTCAGCGAAGAGGATAGAGCTGGCCCTCAGAGAAAGGCTCGCCACGGTCCATCATTCCATCACCCAAGGCGCTGGTCGCTACGGGATCCTGGAGCAATACTATCTCAAGAACATCGCCTGGGACCTCAAGCTGGTGCTGAAGGCCAAGGCCCTCAACCGGTCCTACGAGGAGACCATCGAATACCTGAGCATGAAGGCGGAAGAACTCGTCGGGAGGCGGGACCTGATCATCAAGGTTCTCTCAGCCCGAGACGTGAACGAAGCGGTCACCATGCTTTCGGGAACCGAGTTCTTCGGCGACGTTGAGAGGGCGCTCGCAGGCTACTCCTCAAAAGGGGAGGTCAGATTCTTCGACGTCTACATCGACCACGCGGTCCTCTCCGCGATCTCCAGAGAGTTCTCTCTGAACTCTAGGCTCTACGCATCCAGGGCAGGTGGAACCAACGGAGTGGGAGACATAGTCGCAATCGATGTCGACGCCTACAACGTGGTTTCAATCCTCCGCTCCAAGGTGTGGGGGTTGAAGGACTCCGAGATCCAGGAACTGATCGTGACCCCGACCCGCCGCGTCGGTGTCTCGACCCTCTCGAGCATGGCTGCAGCGGAGACGATCAGCGAGGCCGCGAAGTTGGTCGAATCTGCATACCGCTTTTCAATCCCGAACGTGCAGGACCAGGAGGAAATCATCGACTTCGTCGAGGAGTCTTTCGCGAAGAAGCTCAGGGAGACTGCTTCTCTCGCCTTCGTCTGGCAGGGCCTCAGCCCGGGAACGATGCTGGGGTTGATCAAGCTCCTCGAGTTCGAGGTGAGCAACCTAGCCGCCATTTCCATAGGAGTCGAGGCCGGCATGGACCCGAAGCAGATCATTTCGAAGCTGAGGCTCTAGGTCGCCGCCCTGGGCCCATAGCCGAAAATTCGCTGCAATCTTTATATTGGGTCTTCGAGGGCGCTGATTCGTCGATTCATGCGCAGGTTCTTCGTGATGCTTCTGGCCGCGACATTCCTCGCAATCACGTTCGCCGCCCTGCCTGGACCCGCGGCGGCACAGACCACCGGAGCAGCGTCGAACGGCAACAAATTCATCGCTGCGGGAATCGCGTTCGGACTCGCGGCGCTCGGAGCAGGCATCGGCGTTGGGACCTCTGGCTCAGCGGCAATCGCAGCGGTCACCGAGAAGGCCGAGGTCAGGACGACGGCCCTTATCTTCGTGGTGCTTGCAGAGGCAATCGCAATCTACGGATTCGCCATCGCGTTCATCATACTCGGACAATCAGGGTAAGCTCCCAGATCCGCCTTCGCGCCAGTCAGTACTTTCTCTGTATCGTGAAGTCAGTCAGAAGTTCAAGGAAGTCGGTGGCACTGCTCCTGGGCAGCACCATCAGCTGCCGCTTTGCCTCTTCGACATAGGTCTGGGACAGAGCTGTCATCTTGCCCACGACTTCGCTCTCACTATGATTCCTGAGCAGGCCTATGGCAATCTTGTCCTGCGACCTCCAGTCCAACAGGTCGTCCCGAAGCTGGTAGGCCGTACCAAGGTTCCTGCCGTAGGCAGCGAGCGCTGCGACCTCCCTTTCATTCCCGTCCGCGACCAGTGCTCCAAGCTTCGCTGACGTCTCGAAGAGAGCCGCCGTCTTTTCCGAAATGATCTTCAGATACTCGTCCCATGTAAGGTTGTACACCTTTGGGTCTATCGTCAGTTCCGAGTACTCCCCTTCGGCCATGCGGAGGGCTGCGTTGCTCAGCTCTTCGGCTACGCGCCTGTCCCTGTATCTGGCAGCGATGGCCAAGATCATGGAGAAGACGAAGTCTGCAGTCAGCAGAGATGCGCTGTAGCCATATTTCACGTGGAACGTCATCTTCGCCCTCCTAGCGAGCTCCTCGTCGATGATGTCGTCATGGATGATCGATTCTGTGTGCAGGAGTTCGACCGCGACCGCCGCTCCCAGCACGGAGTCGTCCTTGCAGCCGAGCGCCTCGGCGGAGAGCATTAGCATCACGGGCCTGACTCTCTTCCCCCCTTCCACGGCGTACACCAGCGGGTCATGGAACCTCGAATGCTTGTAGAGCGCCAGCTCGGTCGCCATCGCTCCGTCCGCCCTTTCCCGGTACGATTTCATCCGTGCGTCGATTGCTTCGAGCGAGACAGCCCGGCGACCATCCAACCTTGAGACCTCGAATTTTCACCCTTTCATATTCTATATAATGTTTCGTTGAGATGAAGCGCGGTTGTCCAGTTACACCTGGAGGGTGATCAAACTCGGCGAGACCTGGTACCTGCCCCTGCCTAAGCTCGCCGAGTCCCAGACACGGTTCATCGCCGACCGCCTCAGGACCAAGGGCTACACCGTAGGGGGGTCGAGGGTGTTCGTCGCGCGGAAAGGAGACACGGTCCTCCACGTCGACCCAGCAGGGCTCTGCTGGTCGCGCGAAGACCCGAGCGACGCGTTCGGTCCTGCGCTCCCCGACCTCCTGAAGATGGAACGCGAGGGGTTGGCAATAGACCAACTCAGGGCCCGCTACTTCAGCGGAGGCAGGTCCGGGGGGTCGCTCACAGTCAGGTTCTCCACCAGAATGGAATCCTCCCCCCTGTGGGCCGATCTGCGGGCTGCGGGAGAGTGCGGGCTCACCCCCGATGAGCGGGACGTCGTCTTGATGGTCGTCAGATCCTCGAAGGAAGGCTGCATCTTCATCACCGACTTCCCGACCGAGGGAAGCAGAGTCAGGGTCCTCGGCCGACGCCAATACTATGAGTCGTCGCTCGACCCCGACGCCGTTTCGTCGACGCTGAGGGCGACGGGTGAAAGACGAGGGAGGAACTCCTACCTTCCCAAAGGAGGGATGCTCCACTTCAGTTCCCTCCTGCTTCCTTCCCACGCGAAACAGGCTGAGTTCTTCGCTGGACTTGGCGAATGGTGCTTCCTGAGGCCAATCATCCGCGAAAGCTCTAATTGCTGAAGCAAAGAGGGTGCGATTCAGCCCCGGTAGTATAGAGCGCTGCGCGTACAGCCCGGTCAACTCCGTGCGAGCAGGCCGAGAGTATGCTGGCCTTTCGAGTCGGCGACCCGGGTTCGAATCCCGGCCGGGGCACGTCTTTCACATGAAACAGGCCCAATTCTGCAAGAGTGGAGAGGGGCATCATACCATGTCGTCGTGATCCACAATGTTGCTGGGTCTCTACGAAAGAGTTAACCTGTGGTACGGCCAAACGACTGGAGTTTTCTGTGTCAGAAGGGGAACGAAGGCTCGCCGCGATAATGTTCACCGACATAGTTGGTTACACATCCCTCACGCAGAAGAATGAAGCAGTTGCGATGGAACTCTTGGAAGAACAGCGTATCCTCGTCAGGCCCGTGCTCTTGAGGCATGGCGGGAGAGAGGTCAAAACCATCGGCGACGCTTTCCTCATAGAGTTCGAAAGCGCCCTTGAGGCAGTCAGGTGCGCCTTCGACGTACAGGAGTCTCTGCATGAGCTCAACTCAAGTCGCCCCGTGGATAGGAAGATATTTCTCCGAATAGGTGTCCACCTAGGGGACGTAATACACAGTCAGAACGATGTATACGGGGACGCGGTCAACATTGCCTCCAGAATAGAACCTCTTGCTACGCCGGGAGGAGTCTGCATTTCAGAGCATGTGTACGACCACGTAAAGAACAAATCTGATTTTCAACTTCTCAGCATCGGCAAGAAAGAACTGAAAAACGTCGGAGAATCCTTGGAGGTTTTCAGGGTGGTGTTCCCTTGGGAGAGGCCGGAATCCATGGGCGTTGTATTGGACAAGAAGCGTATCGCAATTCTCCCATTCACCAACCTGAGCTCCGATCCAGAGGAGGGGTACTTCGCCGATGGCGTGACCGAGGAACTCATCACTTCAATATCCGGCGTGAGGCAGCTCACCGTCATCGCTAGGACTTCGGTTATGGGATACAAGGGGACGACGAAGAAAGTGAAGGAGATTGGAAAGGAGTTGGAGGTAGGCACCATGCTAGAAGGGAGCGTGAGGAAGGCGGGAAACAGGGTCAGGATTACTGCCCAGCTCATCGACACTGCGACTGAAGGTCACATTTGGGCCCAGAATTACGACAGGCAATTGGAAGATGTTTTTGCCATCCAATCTGAAATCGCTGAGAAGGTCGCAGGGGAACTCAAGATCCGACTTGTTGAGGATGAGAAACGGGTTATTGAAAGAAGGCCGACAGAGAACACGGAGGCCTACACCCTGTATTTGAGAGGACGAGAGCTCATCCGCGAAAGGACGGAATCCTCCTTGAGGCAGGCATTGGGATTACTTGAAAGAGCGATAACTCTTGATCCTACCTTTGCCAAAGCTCATGCTGGAATTGCCTGGGCCTACACAGAGCTTGTTACCGACAACTACGAGCCATATGAACAGGACATGCCCAAGGCAGATATCTCGGTTAGAAAGGCCCTACAAATTGACCCAGAACTGGCCGAAGCGCATGCCACTCTAGCAAGGGTACACTTCCAAGAGGATGATATTCAAGGGTGCGAAACTGAAGCCAGACGTGCGATCGAATTGAACCCTAGTCTTGCGGAGGCTCACTTTGTCCTGTCCAACGTCTTTCTGACGAGAGGCGAAAAGGAAGAAGGGATCAGTGCCGCGGAGAGTTGCTACAGACTAGATCCGGTATTGGCGCGCTACGCAGAGCGACTTGGACAGTTCTACTTCTACCTTGGGATGGAGAACAAGGCTCTGCAGCACTGGGAGAAGACGGTGCTGGTCGCCCCCGCTGGCACATACAGAGCGATGACCGAATATTACCTCTACAAAGGTGACGTCGAAAAGGCGAGGGAGTTTCATTCGAAAGTAGAAAGGTTGGACCCCACTCATCGCTGGGCCACATGGATGAGAGGCTTCATAGCTGGCTACACGGGTGACAGAAAAGGAGCCCTAGATGTAATTCAAGAAATTGAGAAGAAGTGGCTTGGAGCCACGAACCTGAATGACATCGCCTTCATCTACCACGCTCTCGGGGACCTCGATTCATACTTCACTTATGCCAATCTGGCACTTGACCAACACACAATTCGATATGCGTACGTGATGTATTGTCCACTTCTGGCCAAATCAAGAGATGATCCTAGATACCAGGCATTAATGCAGAAGCTGAGAGCGACGTTCTAATCACGCAAGCATTATTGCTATTGTCGTCTTGAGGTGGTTTTCAAGATGGCTGGGCTAACGCATGGTCCACAAAGGTGACCTTTCCCTACCGGTTCATTCACCTAGAGTATGTCAGGGCAATTAGCTAGTTGGTGCTAAGCTCGGCCGGGGCACACTATTGCTACCCAACCCCACCGTCCCAATTCATTTCAATGAGTCAGAAGTTCAAGAGCCTTGACCTCTCAAGTTCTGCTACGGGTGCGTTTTTCTTTGGTCTCAACCATTTTGGCGAGCTTTCCGAGTGCCATTCGCCAACCCTGCTCGTTGTCGGCGGTTGACACTCCCGGCGGTAGTCCTTCGTGTATGCCAATGACGTCGGTGCTTCCACCCGCTCCCACAAGCGTAATCGTTATTGTCATCTCGCCTGCAAGCGCGGGGTCCATGGATTCAAACTCGTCCACTTCGACGACTTGCTCATTTGGAACTAGCTTTACGAATCGACCATGATATGTGTCAGTGCGCGCGCTAGTTTTGCCTTTCGATGTTGGATCGTCATATTCGAGGGAAATCCGAAACGGGCCACCCTCGCGAGCTTCAAATGAATGCACGCGCATTGTCATCCCATTTGGCGCCCGCCACTTGGCAATCGCAATCGGATCAACAAGCGCGCGGTAGATTCTTTCACGCGTCGCGTTCACGCGTCGAATGACATGAGTTGAATTCTTGCTCATTGTGCGATATCCCTGGTCAGGGCAAACGTGACTATGAAGTTTAGGGAGTCAATCGCTACGGTTGCAGCACGACCTCCGCTTTCCTCGGGGCAGCCATAATCACTGGTCTGTATCCAAGCCGACCCCGGGTCAGGATGAGAATCAAAAGTGCTGGCACTCCAAACGCGATGAGGTTGGCCAAGTCTATGCTCGTCACGTTCACGGCAGCGAAGAGGGGTATCCAGACAGCTGCTGGGGTATCGATACTGGCATGCAACAAATTGGAGATGAAGACGCTTCCTCCGGTATAGTTGAAGACCCAAGTGAAGATAATCGCCAATGCCAGAAGCAAGAGAAAGAAGACGGAAAAGTTTGTGAGGAAGGTGGCGATGCCCGTGCCTGGCCCGCCCCCTTGGTCCGGCGCCAGGAAGCGGGGCAGGTGCCAGAAGGACCACAGGACGCCTAGAAGCAGAGTACCCCAAAGCGGTCCATAGCGTGGTTGCATGCGGGGTAGCGCGAAGCCGCGCCAACCGATTTCCTCGGGCAGCGCAACCCCAAAGAAGACCACGAAGAAGTATGCAGGATAGGTCACCAAAAGGGTGGGGGTAAGACCCTGAAAGCTCGCAAGCATTCCTGGCTGGACAATTATCCCAAGCAAGAGCAGCGATGGAATGCACGGCAGTATGAACAGATACCACGGCTTGCCGGCGCCTCGTTGTCTAAGACGCCGCTGCAAGCCATTCACGCCTGCTTTCCCCTCGGTGATGTAGGTCATTATCACGGCCGCCACGGGCGGTCCCGCAAACGAGCTCAGGATGGATGAAATCGTGTAATCGAACCGCAGGAAGCCCCAAACCGAAAGGATGCCGGGTATCAAAGCGACCCACGAGGACGCGTAGGCGATCAAGAAGAAGCAGAACAGCGGGTGTTTTCGCATCGCCTCTCGCAGACCGTTGGAAGCCACAGTTGGTTGGCTCAAGGACGCTGAGGTTTCTGCGAGAACAGTCGGATTCGTATGCTCCCTTTCAGGCTGTTGCCGACGTTGCGGCAACGTATGGCTGCGGCTTCTAAAGACGAAGAGAGCGACGGTCCAAACCCCTACTAAACCCAGGAGGGAACCCTCGTACACTGCCAAGGGCTGTTCGGGAAGGCTGACAAGAACAAGTAGCATGAGAATGGAAATAACTATGAGGGCCCGTAGAGGGGTCCGCTTTCGCGGAGCCAAATCTCTCGACAACGAGGCGTGTTGAAGCGTATTTACGGCCAGTCCACGTTTCTCAGACATGGGAAGCGTAGTGTCAGACAGAGCGCATCCTCACATGAAGCGAGCATGAAGGGGGATCCCGTTAGGATTTGAACCCAAGTTCAACTGCGCGGCGACCGCACAACCCTGGTATGAATGCAATCATGTTGCCGCCATATCGTGGTCGCCTGCCCAAGCATCTGGCAGAACGAAAGGGCACCCATATGGGTGCTCAGGTCCCGGCCTGGGCATCAAACCTACGGGTTCACTTCTCCTTCCTTTCCGCTTCCCTGCTCAAATTCGGATTTCAACGCTGACTTGGTGGCAGTCTCGCTTGAAACTTCCTTACGCCTTACGATTGCGTTCGTGTGCTCCCTATTGACGCCTACGCCTGTTTCTGCTGAGGTCGCCGAAGAGTGGGCCGAGATAATGATAATCCTTCAAAATCTGATGCACCTTATGACCGAATCCAGTCATGACGTATGTGGTTCTTCCATCTGCCGGAGATACCTCGAGTCTTACCAGATTGCACTGGACCAGGTACTTCACCCAGTCGTCGAGGTTGGCTTCGTTCCCTGCAATTCTCAGGAAATCCATTCTCTTAGCTCTGCCCGCTTCGTCACTTATCTTGTTGAGGTACTGAAGTATTCTGTTCGAGACGCCGGGGAGAGAGCTCACGTCTCTATCGGCGCAGGCTTCCCACTATTTCAAAGAGTCTCGCGTATCTCTTCCTGAGCGAGTAGTATCTCCAGAAAAGGACGAAGCCAAGAAATGCCGACCCTATCGCGAATCCGTAGCTGACGTACAGGATGTCGAGGATTGGTGGGAGAGAACCGTATGGATGGGCATAGGTGAGGATGACCTGTGAAAGGACGAGACATATGGCGGCAAGAAGGAACGCCATCAGGGCGGTGAAGCCCCACATGGAGATGCCCCTGAGAAGGTCACTCAGAAGGTTTGACGCGTCCGCCTTCACGAATCTCAAGGCTTCTTCAAGGTCGCCTAGCCCCATCTCAACAGTTTCTTCAGTCGCCTTGGCAGATCCGTCCATTTCTACGGTTACTGGCGCTTCGCAGATATAACCGATGTGGACGTTATCCCCACTTTACATCCAGACGGTTTGTTAAGTATTCACTTGGTGTCTGCATAATCCGGCGTGAATCCACTCCCAGGAATCCTGCAATCGGTCGCCGTTTCGTCGGAAAGCATCTCGCCAAACACAGGGCCGAGCCTCGAAAACGTCGTCTTTGACCCCACATACTACGGATTGACCGCCTTGATCATAATTGTCGCGCTGACAGCGGCCATATTCGCCCTCAGAGTGAGGGTCAAATTCAACGACCAGGGCCAGCGGGCTCGAGCCACCGGTACAGGACTCGCTGCCCTGGGGTTCGCGATTGTCTTCGTCGGCGCGACTTCTTTCCTGGCACTTCTCAGAGCAGGCTTGCTCGGAGGTTTCCTCTATCAACAGGCGCAATTCATGATTGTGTACGTCGGGGCAGCGATGATGCTCTACGGAGTGGACAGGACGGTGATTCCTGTGGCGGGCATTGGCTCGCAATCCCAGCGCGCTGGTCGCGAGACGAAATTGCGGGCGGTTCTATGGATCGCGTTCGTGGTCTCCGTCGTCATAGCTGTCGCGTACTTGTTCAGCCCATCCACGTACACTGTGACCGTTTCAGGAGCAACGCAGCACGTAGCCCAACAGGGGGCATTCTGGCTTCCGCCCTTCGTCACCTTTGCCGCGGGTGCTGTGGGCCTACCTGTCTTCGCTCTGAGGGGCAAGGATGCTGCAATCCGAAGACACGCGATGTGGTTCGGCTTGTTCTTCGCGCTGGAACTCTTTGGTGTCCTGAGAGAATCCACTCTGATACCGTCCTCGGGCGACCCCTTCGTAGACCTTCTGGTGGCATTCATCCCGTTTACTGCTGGAGGGTTCTGCCTTATTGCGAGTGCCATGAGCCTCCCCTCAACCTGGCTTCGCCAGACGACCGAGCTTGAAGCAGCTCTGCATTTGCCTAGCTAAGCCAACCCAGTGATGCCAGTGGGAATCCTGGCACCGCACTTCGTCTCTGTTCTTACAATGGCTTATTTGACTCGAACCCTGTTTGCATCTGTTTGCGGGAGACATAGAGATGCTCATCAACGTGTTACGCTGAGTCCGCTGTGAAAACCGGGGAGGGGCCGCTTGGGGATTCGGACCCGGAGCCTCGCAGGGCTTAGAACTCGTCAGGAACTCGTACGCGCAGTTTCATATTCCCGGCCGGGGCAACTTCTGGAACCCTGACGCTCCTGAGGTTCGGCCTCTGCTATCTCCATAAATATCGGAGTCCACGTGAGAAACTGAGAACATGCAGGTCATTTTCCAAGCCAGTTCTGGCTATGAACGACGCGACCAAGGCGGCTGCCTAACGCCTGTAATGAGACCCGTGTGACCTGGCAACATGTCGACAGATCCGGCGAGGGCCAGAGAGGAGGTCTTCCTGAATTCGGTGTTCTTCGTTCTAGGGTTTACCTTCGTGTTTTCAATCGTGGGGGTGCTGCTGCAGACTGTTCTTTCCACTGCTTCGCTCGGTGCCATCAACACGATCAGATTGGTCGGTGGGTCCGTCATTGTGGTCTTCGGAATCCTCATGATCGCATCTGTCAGGTACGCGATACCGTTCTTCAGCGTCGAGCACAAGATTCGCCCGAGGAAGTTCAAGAACAACTATGTGACGTCAGTAGCGTTCGGGGTCGCTTTCGCCCTAGGGTGGACCCCTTGCGTGGGCGCGATTCTCGGCTCTGTCTACACCCTCGCAGCCGTCTCACCCGGACTAGGATTCCTATACCTCATGGCGTTCTCCCTTGGGTTGGGCATCCCCTTCCTCGTAGCCGGCGCGTTCGTATCGAGGGTCTCCGGGTTTCTTAAGAAGAGTGGGAGGTTCCTGAGGTACTTCAACGTCGTCAGCGGGCTGTTCTTGATAGGGGTGGGGTTGCTCGTGGTCACCAACTACATCGGAATCCTACAGATCTTCCTAAATGGGGTTGGCCCACTGGGCTCTTTGGCAAACCCACTCGCCCAGTCCCAGCTCAACTTTCTGATCGCTCTCTCCGCGGGGTTCCTGACTTTCATCTCGCCCTGCATACTGCCGCTCGTGCCGGCATTCCTGGCGTTCGTGTCTGGCACCTCAGTGGAGGCGGCGAAACGATGAGGCTCAACGCGTACGTGATCGTATTTGGAATCGTTGGCATCGTGATAGTTGCGGCAGGTGTGTCGGTCCTACTCCCGTTTCTCAGCCCATCTCAAACCGTCGAAAACGTGTCGAACCTCCCCAACCTTGGCCCGGCCCCGAACTTTCAGGGCATAGCAGCCTGGATCAACACCCAGCCCCTGAACATTTCGGGGCTGAGTGGGAAGGTGGTCCTGGTGGACTTCTGGACCTACTCCTGCATCAACTGCATACGGACGATCCCTTACCTCAACGCTTGGTTCGACAAATACGGGAACAACGGGCTGGTGATCGTAGGCGTGCACACCCCCGAGTTCCAGTTTGAGAAGAACTACAGCAACGTCTTGGCAGCGGTCAGGTCGTTCGGGATAAACTACCCCGTCGCCTTGGACAGCAACTCCGCCACCTGGAACGCCTACAACAACCACTACTGGCCGGCAGACTACCTCATAGACGCGAAGGGAAACATCAGGGAGACGCACATAGGAGAGGGGGGATACAACACCACCGAAACGCTGATCATAGGGTTGCTGCAGAAGGCGGGGTACAATGTGAGCGCGGGGGTGGTTGCCAACTCTGTGAACGCGACCAGCGTGGATTTCGGCAAGATAGGAACCCCGGAGATCTACGTCGGTTACAACACAGCAAGGTCATCGATAGGGAACCCTCAGGGATTCTCACCGAGACAGGTCGTCGACTACACCATCACCGGGAACATGCAGAACAACACCGTGTACTTCTCGGGCGAATGGTACAACGCGCCTGACGGCATGGTGTCGGTTGGAAACGGCTCGAAGCTGTTCCTGATCTACCAGGCCAAGAACGTCAACGTCGTCGCGGAGGGGAATTCCAGTGTGATAGAGGTAAGGTTGGACGGCAACAATCTGTCTCCGACATACGTCGGGAGCGACGTGATGCTGCATCAGGGCGTTGCGTCTGTGAACATAGGCTCGGCGAGGCTTTACGACATCGTCAATGGGCCCTCCTACGGATGGCATGAGTTGGAGATAATCGCAGGTCCCGGGTTCAAACTCTACACGTTCACATTCGGTTAGAATCGTCTCGGTGGAATCCGCAGCCGATGTGCATTGAACCGCGGCGATCGCGTGTGGTTACGAAGTCGAAGACGGGGCGGTTTTGGTTCTCCAGAAGGTCCCGATGGCGATGAACACGACCCCGATAACGGCGACAACTGCGCCCAGGCTAATGAAGGTCGGGTTGCTGTCCATGTAACTGTTTGACCCTGCTACCCCGGCTCCCTGCGCCCCCCATACAATTCCGAGCAGAAGAAGTATGATGCCCACTACGATTGGAATCGCTCGTCTCATTTTTCCTTCGTCCCCATTTCGACCCTCCTATAATTAAGACTTGCACAAGATTGGCAATTCTGGAGAGGCGATTGCTAAACTGAAAGCGGATGTTGTGCCTCGGGCAGTCAATGCAGTCTAAGCCTTGCAGACCTGGGGAAACATTCTCTTTGCTGGCTTTACGCATGACAACGACCCTCCAGGTGGGCTAAACGTTTTTCTCGTCCATTTTCTCTTTCACATCCCTGCAAACACCGATTCCATCAGACAACAATGAAGTCTTCGGTCCAGATAGGAGCGTGAGGGCTCCCTATTCTAAGATGATCGAGACCATCAACGGTCTCGGCGCAAGGGAGATCGGCAAGAGGTGGTCGAACGCGAACCGGCAGGTTGAGTTGGACTCGTTCACCTTCCAGCTTGACCCGCACCGTTGGAGGCCCGTCCCAATCGACTGGGTTCCCAGGCTGATCGGACGCGAGGAGTGGTCACGCATAGCCGCTGGCGTCGAACAGCGCCTAAGGGCGATCAACAAGTTCCTCCTGGAACTCTACTGCGGCAAGCAGGACGTGGTCCCCAAGAGCGTCGTCTACTCTTCAGTCAACTTCAACCCCGCTCTCCAGATGGTAAGGCCGGCCAAGGACGTCTACGCGCACATCTATGGCGTCGACCTTGTGAACCTAGGCGACGGGAACTACGTGGTCCTGGAAGACAACCTGCGCATCCCTTCAGGAATATCGTACCAACTCAAGTGCAGGAACCTCACAGAAAGAGCCATCCCTGAACTGAAGCGACCGTACCGAGTGAGAGACTACGAGATACGCAGCACCTACCTGCGACTCTTCGAATCTCTTTGCAACACCCGCTCGCCGGCCTGTGTCATCCTGACCGATGGCAGCTACGGCCCGGCGTTCTTCGAGCATCGGTACCTATCCGAAATACTAGGGATTCCTCTTGTCGAAGGCTCCGACCTCTTCATAGCTGAGGACGGGACAGTCCGGGCCAGGACCATCGACGGGGACGTCAGGGTCGACCTCATCTACCGAAGGGTGGAAGACCTAGAGCTCTTTGTCCCGGGCCTTACTGAAGCGTACCGGCAGGGCAAGGTAATTCTCGTGAACGCGCTGGGTACAGGGGTTGCGGACGACAAGCTGGTATACCTGTGGGTGCCGGAGATGATACGCCGCTACCTTGGGCAAGAACCGATCCTACCCAACGCCAAGGCCTACAACCTCATGGATCCGAAGGTCAGGCAGTTTGCGCTCCAGAACATTGGTAAACTGGTCTTCAAGGCGAGGGAGGGGTACGGGGGACTCGGAGTCTACATCATGCAGGATCTTGATCAGAGTCACCGCAAAGAGATGTCGCAACGGATCATCGACAGGCCATTCGCTTTCATAGCGCAGGAGCCGCTGGACTTCTCAAAGCACGTGGTATTCGATAGGAAGTCAGGAGGGTTTCAGGAACGATACATCGACCTCCGGGTCTACGCGGTGCAGGACGGGGAGGGCAGGGTGACCGTCTTTCCAGGTGGGCTTACACGTGTTGCCCGAGCCAACACAAGGATTACCAACAACTCTTCCGGTGGGTCGTGCAAGCCAACATGGGTTCTCAAATAGGCCAGACCGAGTTCGCTGGACGGTACAAGTACGAAACGGTCTACCGGTACTCGGATTACGTGCTTCAGAACGACGATTTCCTGCGCGTCATACCGCACATGGACGACCACACTTTCCTCGATAGCTACGATGTGGTGACCTCTCCGCCCTCCGCATACGTAGAATTCAGCGACGACTACGGCAACATCGTCCGGCGCATCAAGGTGACGACCAGGCACAAGGAACTGAGCATCGTCTCACAGGGAGAATTCAGGCTTGCACCCTGGCACGGACCGTATCCCGACGCACAGCTACAGAACATGAACTTCAACCAGGACGTGACGAACTTTCTCTCCCCCTCGCCCCTGGTGAAGCCCTTACTCCTGCGTGACCTAGCCGTGAAAATTGCGGGGGATTCTGACAGCCTCCTGGATACTGTCGGAAAGATAACCCAGTGGGTGCATGACAACATCAAGTACGAGAAGGGCACTACTACTGTCCTAACGGAAGCACACCAGGTGCTAGCCAACGGCAGGGGTGTCTGCCAGGATAAGGTCCACTTGGCGTTGGGCATCCTTAGGTCGCTGTGGATACCTTCCCGTTACGTGAGCTGCATCCTAACGGGCCAGGATGGTGACACCCATGCGTACCTTGAGTTTCTCCATCCACAATGTGGGTGGCTGCCGGCCGACCCAACGAAGGCAATAATGATCGACGCAGGAACAAACTACCTGAAACTAGCTGTGGGGCGAGACTATACCGATGTCTCACCAGTCAACGGAACCTTCCTGTCGACTGGCACGGGAGGGTTGAGTCGAGTCTTCGCTTCTGCGACCAGGACAAACACATATTAGCCGTAGTGTCCGAATAACCTCATGGCTGGCGCGAAGCCATCGGAAGACCCTCGTTCTGTCGTCTTTGCCAAGGACAGGTGGCTAACGGATTCGCGGGTCTACAACCTAATCTGGATGGGGCGATGGCTGGAGCGTGCGGAAAACATCTGTAGGGCTCTGGACGCAGCCGCACTCCTCTCAACTTCCAGTACCGAAAAGGGGTTCTATCAGGCCTTGGAAAGGATCTCATCCGCCTGGGGCTTGAGCTCAAAGACCCCCCATGAAGCGCTGATCATGCTCATGTGGCAGGAAACTAGCTCATCCATCTCCTCGTGTCTGAAGATGGCGAGGGAAAACGCTAGCCACGTCGGGCCTATCGAATTGATCTCGTCCATAAACGAAACCATAATGGAACTCCGTTCGCACAAGGAGCAGGGCGAGAAGATGTCACGAGAAGACGTTCAGGCGTTGATGGCCAAAATACAGGACGGCCTGAAGAAGACCTTTGGTGTAATCGAGGTGGTCTGGTTCAAGAGACAGCCACTGTCAGAAGCGGAACTCATCAGACCGTATGTCCAGCAAGAGTGACTGCGTCACATTCCCGCCGTCCCAGTGTGGGAAGTCTAGGTGCTCTGCTTCCTCATCGCTGAGACGAGCTCCCCGACCACCTTCTTCGCGTCCCCGAGGACCATCATCGTGTTGGGGTTGTAGAATAGGTCGTTCTCGACTCCCGAGAAGCCCGCCCCCATGGACCGCTTGATGAATACGACCGTCTTCGCCTTGTCCACGTCCAGAATCGGCATTCCGTACAGGGGCGAGTCGGCCCTCGTCCTCGCCGCGGGGTTCGTGACGTCGTTCGCCCCGACTACCATGACCACGTCCGTCTCGGGGAAGAGCGGGTTGATCCGGTCCATCTCCCAGAGCTGCTCGTAGGGGACCTGGGCCTCCGCCAGCAGGACGTTCATGTGCCCCGGCATGCGCCCGGCCACCGGGTGTATGGCGTACTTCACATCGACCCCCCTCGCCTGCAGGACGTCAGCCAGCTCCTTGACCACGTGCTGGGCCTGGGCCACCGCGAGGCCGTACCCGGGGGCGAAGACCACCCGCTGGGCGTTCGCCAGGATGGTCGCCACGTCCTCGACGGTGTAGGTCTGGGCGGTCCTGCCTTGCTCTCCTGGCTGGACCGCGGCTGCTACCGGGTGCGCCCCGACCCCGGCGAAGAGTATGTTCACGAAGGACCGGTTCATGGCCTTGCTCATGATCAGGGCGAGGATCAGCCCCGACGACCCGTCGAGGGACCCAGCAACAATGAGCAGCTTGTTGTTTAGGACGAATCCCAGGGCGGCCGCCGAAAGCCCCGCGAACGAGTTGAGGATCGCGATGACCGTGGGCATGTCCGCCCCACCAATGGCGACCACGAGCTGGAAGCCGAAGAGGAGCGCCAGGGCGGCCATCACAGGGAGGAGGTACTCTTGACCTGGGTAGGCGACGAGGAGCACACCTGAAGCGACGGCAGCGCCAAGGGTCGTGAGGCTGACTACAGTCCTCCCACGGAACAGGATTGGCCTGCCGGTGATCAACCCCTGGAGCTTCGCAAAGGCCAGGCAGCTTCCCGTGAAGGTCAGGAAGCCGAGGATCATCTCCGCTGAAAGCACAGAAAGCGTGAACGTGTCAATCGCAGGGGCTCCCTGGTAGTACTCTGCCGCCCCGACCAGGGCTACCGCGAGCGACCCGAACGCGTGGGACATGGCCGTCCTCTGCGGCACGGCCGTCATCGCCACCTTGAGGCCTATGGGGGCCCCGAGGGCGGCTCCGATGATTACCCCTCCCACCAGAAGGTCCACGCGTCCGACCTGGAAGGCGCCCAGGGTCGCCACCACAGCCAGACCCATGCCAGCGACGCCGCAGAAGTTTCCCAGCCGGGAGGTCCTGACCTCGCTCATGAACTTCAGCGAAAGCACGAAGAGCACAGCGGACACGATGTACAGGTACTCAACCAGAAGGTCGCTCATTTCTTCGGCTTCCTCCTCTCGAAGAGCCTCAGGATCCGGTCGGTGATCAGGAACCCACTCACGATGTTCGTCGCCGCCAGTGCCACCGCGACCCCGGCCAAGAGCGAGACCAACTCGCTGCCAGGCTCCGAAAGCACGATCAGGGCAGCCACGAACGAGACTGATGAGATTGCATTGGTCAGGGCCATCAGGGGAGTGTGGAGAAGGCGCGAAACATGCCTGATGAGCTCCTGCCCAAGGAGGGTCGAGAGGAGGAAGATCAGCAGGTCAACCTCAAGGTCCGCGGAGGTGAGGGGCGTCATTGCTTACTCCCCGCCAATGCCTCCTTCAACGGACCGTAGACGACCTCCCCCTTGAGGAGCACCATGGGGTCCCTGACGACCTGGTCTTTCATGTCCAGGTTCAAAGCTCCATCCTTCACCAATGCTCCCAGGAAAGCGGTGACGTTCCTGGAGAAGAGCTGGCTGGCTTGGGGAGCCATGGTCGACGGGACATCCAGAGGGCCCTTGATGATCACTCCATACTTCACGACGGTCTTTCCGGGTTCAGTCAGCGAGCAATTCCCCCCCTGCTCGGCTGCCAGGTCGATGATAACCGAGCCTGGGCGCATCCCCTTGACCGCTTCCTCGGAGATTAGGTTCGGGGCCTTCTTCCCAGGCACGAGGGCGGTGGCTATGACCACGTCAGCCGTCCTGGTGTGCTCGGCCAGGAGCTCCTGCTGCTTCCTGTAGAATTCATCGCTCTGGGCCTTCGCGTATCCTCCAGCGGTCTGGGCATCCTGGGCCTGGATGGGGAGCTCGACGAACTTCGCGCCAAGGCTTTCGATCTGCTCCTTCACCGTCGGCCGCACATCGTATGCCTCGACCACAGCCCCCAACCTGTGGGCAGTGGCGATCGCCTGGAGCCCTGAGACCCCCGCCCCAAGGACGAAGACCCTGGCCGGTGCTATGGTACCAGCGGCAGTCATCATCAGGGGGAAGAGCTTCGGGAGTGAATCCGCGGCAAGGGTGACCGCCCTGTATCCTGCCAGGTTAGCCTGGGAAGAAAGGGTGTCCATGGACTGAGCGCGGCTGATGCGGGGCAGCAAGTCGAGAGCGAACGCAGTGACCCGTCTCTCGGCAAGCATCTTCATCGCCTCCAGATTGTTGAGCGGATAGAGATATGAGATCAGGGCGCTCCCATCCCTGAACAGGACGGCTTCTCCCGGGGAGGGCGGCCTGATTTTCATTATCAAGTCCGCTTCTTGATAGAGTGCCTTCGAGTCGGGGACTACCCGCGCCCCGGCTTCTTCGTAGGCGGAATCTGAGAAGCCCGCGGCACCTCCGGCGCCCTTCTCGACTGCCACGGTCATCTGCTTGATCTTCGGAACAGATTCTGGTGTCAGAGCGACCCGCTTCTCGCCTTCTACTGTCTCCTTCGCGACCCCCCCTATCAACGCAGACAGTCCCCTCTGGAGTGGGTTTTTACGTTTGACTGAAGGCGACCGTGCGCGACATGCAACGCAGCCCGCAAGCTGGAGGACGAGTGGCTTCCCCGACCTTCAGAAGACTACTCTTTCTTGTGTTGGGATTCCCAACCGTATTCCGCAAAATCCCAGTGGTGCCTGGAGCCCCAGATGACCCATCCCACGCTTACCAGCAGGGCTGTGATGACCAGCGAAACTATGGTGACGATGACGTTCTGAAACAGGCTGTACCCGTTCGACCAATAAAGGGCGTAGAGGAGTATGAAGACTAGCCAGGCTATGATTACCAATATGGTGGCCACTACCGGCGCCACAGGCCAGGGTCTCCCCATCCTCGCGGGCTGCTCGCTTTGGCGGAGAAGACCCGAACTCTTCACAGCGGGCCTGGGGCCCGGGGTTGTAATAAAGCCGACCACGCCTCGAAGATTCATCGAGCGACTTCGACAGCTGGATACACTTCCCAGAACCCACGAATTGTTTTAAGGCCACAAGCTCGGCCTCGTCGGAATCGTTTCCATGTCCGCCCCGGGTCTGCACAACTACATCACGCAGTCCAGGTCTCGGGTGAAGGGGAACAAGAACGCCCCGAAAGCCGAATTCCTCCCCCTGCTCAGAAAGGCGAAGGATACCCTGGACCGATCGCAGGCGATGTCGTTGAAGGCCAACCTGAACGGGATCGTTGTCGAGCTCATCACCAACAGCGACCACCAGGCCGCCTTCTGGGGAAAGAATTGGTGGCCCGCTGCGGACGGCCTTGCCTCCCAGGCGCAGATCTATTCCGTCACCGGGGTCGAAGGAGCCGATCCTTCCGCCCAGTACTGCCCTGAGCTCCACACTGCCCTCTTCCTGAACACGGAATACTACGGCCAGTGCAAATCCTGGGCTCTGGGAATCGCCGCAGCGATACTGGAGAAGAGTTTCAACACCCTGTCAATCCACGGAGCCACTGCCCTCTACAAGGGAAAGGGTGTCGTGATTATCGCCCCGACTGGCACCGGGAAGACGACCCAATCGTTCAGGATATTCCTCAACAAGGAGGGCAAGATCTGCGGAGACGACTGGGCCTACGTGTCCTTCCCCGACCCCGCGCCTCCACGCCCGTCGGCCCCCCTCGTCGCCAGGCAGCCAGAGCGGGCCCTCTACATGAGGTCAGAATCCCAAAAGGAGCAGCCTTGGCTGCGGGGTGTCTTCGACAGGTCCATGAACGAGAACGTGACCATGCGGAAGGAGGACTGCGAGTACCCGGAGGGGCCCGACCACTGTTCAGTGACAGGCAAGAGATGCGTTTTCAACGACGGGATGAACTGGTGCTACTACTCCTTTGGAAACTCGCGAGTCCTGGTCGAAAGAGAGGCAATCCTCGGCCCTGGAAAGGTGGTGGACGAAGTCCCTGTCAACCTCGTGGTCCTGCTGAGGAGGGACGACCACAGCCCGGCAGAGGAGGCACTGACCCCCGATCAGGCAATCGCCACCCTGCAGAAAGGGGAGTATATGATTCTCCCTGGCGCCGGCCCCAAGGAGAAGTGGGGGACGATTTCGAACGAACCCTGGTACAACCCCTACCTGCTGGAGCTCGACAACGAGAGGCAGGCCGCCTTCTTCAGGGAGATGTTCGAGAACTGGAAGGTACCCTGCATCATCCTCAACACCGGAGTCGAAGGCATCGACGCTTCCCATCGGAAGATCGTCTCCGCCCTCGAAGAAGCTTGAAGCGGGCACTTTGAAATAGCCTACATCGAACTTCAAAGCGGGAGTAGCCATTGATAGGAATACTCGAGGCCCTCGTCTTCGCAGTCTTCGCAGGCCTCGTGGGCTCCATAGTCGGGATCGGCGGCTCTCTGATCCTTACGCCGGTCCTGGTCTTCTTCGGGGTCCCGATTCAATATGCCATCGGCGCAAGCATGGTCGCCATAGTCGCGACCTCGAGCGGCTCGGCGTCGTCCTACGTCAGGGATGGCCTCTCCAACATCAGGGCCGCCTTCTACCTCGAGATCTTCACTGCGGTGGGCGCCATCATCGGCGCAGTGGTAACCAGCTACCTAGTCAACGGCCAGACGCGCTACCTCTACTTCTTCTTCGCCGCTTTCCTCCTCACGTCCTTCTACGGGATTTTCAGCAGGAAAGGAGGACGGGCCGTCGCCGTCCAGCCCGACAGTCTTGCGAGGTCCCTGAAGCTCGAAGGGACCTACTTCGACAAGCAGAGCGGAACCCAGGTTACCTATTCGCTGACTCGACCTCTCTTGGCGGCCCCCGGTATGGTCGTCGCAGGGATAGCAGCTGGGATGCTCGGAATCGGTGCCGGGGCCTTCAAGACTTCGGTCCAGGAGATCGTGATGGGAATGCCCACCAAGGTGGCCTCGGCGACCAGCAATTTCATAATCGGCATGACCGCCCTTGCAGGTGCTTCGGTGTACATCTGGTCAGGCCTGGTCTACGTGAACCTCGCGGCCGTCCTGGCAATCGGGACGACGATTGGTTCGTTCGGCGGGGCGCGAGTCCTCCCGAGGATGACCAACAGATCGGTCCGTCTGCTGTTCATGGTGGTGCTGGTCATCCTGATCGTCGAAATGCTCTTCAAGGGGGTGTCGGCCTGAATTGAGTTCGCGAGGAACGACCCTCCAGGTCGGAATAAGCTGGATTCTGCGAGCAGGAGTCGGCCTCAGCCTCGTCCTCGAAACCGCGGGAATCCTGCTCAGCTACCAGCAGACAGGCGACTCGTCTCTGACCGTCCCATCGGCAGCATGGCTCGCGAAGGGTGGAAACTTCTTCGGCTTCGCATTGAATAGCCTCACCTCGGTCTTCTCCGGCGCAAACCCCGCCGGAATCGCATCCCTCGGCGTGGCCGTCCTAATGCTGACGCCATATGCCCGGATAATTGCGGCACTGGTGTACTACCTCATCGAGCGTGACTGGAAGTACGTCGGCATCACTTCCATCGTCTTCTCTGTGATCACCCTCGGCCTCCTCTTCCTCTAGGGCCAGGAAACCCATTTAGCCCCAGGAATCGAAAACCAGACCCATGAGGACAAAGGCAGTCTTCTTCGACCTTGGAGGCACCCTTCTCGTCATGCGGAGAGACAGGGTGTTCAGGAGCGTCCTCGCCGAGGCAGGCATGGAGGTTGGCCTCGAGCAAATCCATACCGCCTACCTCAAGGTCGAGTCATGGTGGCTTTCGACCTATGGCAACAGGAAGATGAACCCTGAGCAGACCGACAGGGCCTACAGGGACCTGGACGCGAAGGTCTTCCTGGACCTCTTCCCCAAGGGGGCTCCGGAAAAGTCGGAGCGGATAGCGAGGCTAGCGGGCGAAAGGTGGCCGGAGCTCGAGAAGACGATCCCCCTGGAGCTGTACTCCGACGCGCTGCCTCTGTTGGAGAGGCTCTCCAAGGACGGCTACATCATGGCGCTCGTCTCCAACGCTCCCCCCGACACGGGCAGGGCCGTCGACGCGCTAGGGCTTCCACGCTACCTCAGGACCGTTATCATATCCGGGGTCGTCGGCTATTCGAAGCCGCACCCCGAGATTTTCCGGATAGCACTGCGCCAGTCGGGCGTACAGCCCGAAGAGACCATTCACGTCGGCGACCTCTACGAATCCGACGTGGTTGGTGCGCGGAACGCAGGAATCGACGGAATCCTAATCGACAGGGAAGGTACCCAGACTGGGGTGGACTGCCCAAGAATCGGGTCCTTGGCCGAAGTCTACGACCACCTCAAGCGCTAGGCGCCCTGTCCCCAGGACTTGGGCGCCTCGAAAACCTCGCACAGAGCATCCCATAGTAGGTCGGGACCTGGTAGGACACGACCCTGCCATCCATCGGGACCATCGACAGGACCCCAGCAAGCATGGCCATTTGCCAAAAGCTGTCAGGTTTCGCTGCCTCGATGAGGCTCGGGTCGAAGTCCAGAATCGAATCCAGCCTATTCCGGCGGACCGCCTCGACCACCTTCCGGTCGTATTCCTCGGCCCGCGGACTGAACCCGTAGGGCCCGTCCTCTCTATGAGCGTGGGCCTGGTCCGAACTCGCCACGAAGGCTATGCGCTTCGTAGTCTCAGCCGCGACCTCGGCCACCGCTCTCCCGAAGTCGAAGTTCTGCTTCAAGGGTATCCCTCTCGAAGGGGTGACGATCAGGACCCTACTCTTGCGTCTCCGTCCCTTCAAGAAGAACCAGAGAGGGACCAATGTTCCCCAGTCCATGGCAAGGTCTGATGACGGGCCTTCGAGACCGCCGTAGTTTGCGCCTGCCACGGGGAGCCCCATGGCCTCGGCCTGGTCAATCAACGCCCTTCCAAGCTCGAGGTCGCACTTCGCCCTGAGCTTGACTTCTGCCTTGCCCTCCGCCAGCCTCCCTGAGGTGTTCTCGGAGATCACCACCCCGATGTGCTTCTGGAGCCGCAGGTTGTGCGGGGTTGCTATGACTAGGGTGTCTGGAGCCGACGCGGTCATCCCCCGCGCAAGGGTCCTCATCCCCTCCCTCGTTGGCGCGAATAACCTGAGGGACTCCCCGGCCAGGGAAGGGATAGTCTCCCCCCCGTGCGGCGCTATGCAAGCGTAGACGACGGGCATGAAAACGAACGCCCTTTCTGAATATTCAAGTTTTCCTGTTAAGATACTGCATGATCCCCATCACGGAGGTCCTGATTGAGACCTTCACGTAGATCGGCAGGTCCTTTACGCCGGTCTCCGCCGAGACCCTCAGTTCCATGGCTACCGCCGCGTCGTCGACGCTCGCGCCCCTTCCTCTCATGTCCCCCACATCCCTCACCCACCGCATCACCTTCTCCTTGGTGTTCTCGAAAACATAGGCCACGTCCGACCTGGGTCCGAAGTGAGGGGTCAGAAGCCTGACCGGGCCCATCAGCTCTAGGGACCTCACACTCGATACGAGCCGGTCTGGGTCGAAGCTCGGGGGAGGGGTCGTCGGAATCACGGTGCTCAGCTCAGGATAGACTATGCCGACCGCGTCCGCCGTCAGTAGGTCCTTGCTCTCATCCAGCATCACCGAAATCTGATGGGGAGCATGGCCGGGGCTGTGGACCAGGGTCGCAGTCATCCCATCTCCCAGGTCCAGGTGGGCCTCCGTGTCGACCGCCGTGATCCTCCCCATCTGGATTGGCTCGGGCGCACCGTAGAGCTGCATGATCACCTCGCCAAAGACCTTCGTTGCACTCTCCATCAGTTTCGTTGGGTCGACAAGGTGGGGGACGGCCTTTTGATGAGCTATGACCTCTGCGTTCGGCATGTCCCTGAGCAGGCGCCCCGCTGCGCCAGAATGGTCCAGATGCACGTGCGTAGGGATTAGGTACCGCACATCCGACGGCGCGACCCCGATCTCTGCCAGTCCCTCGAGCACACTCTCATAGGACGAAGCGTAGCCGCAGTCGACCAGGGCGACCTTCGGGCCCTTGATGACGTAGGCGGCGACAGTCTTCGGCTGGCCGAGCGCGTAGGTGTCCAGCATGTAGACTCGGTCGGCGAGCTTGGTGGAGTAGATTCTGTCCACCTACTGCGGTCCCTTTGGGTTCCCGAATTCGAACGCCAGCATGGCGAGCGAAGCCGCCCCGTACTTCAGGACGTCTTCGTCCACCTTGAACCTCGAGCTGTGGTTTGGATACACGCATCCCTTAGACGGATTGTTCGTCCCCAGAAAGTAGAATGTTCCCGGCGCCTTTTGCAGGAACCGCGAAAAATCCTCCCCTCCTAATATCGCCTCGATCTCCTTGACCTTCGTCCCCGGAATCCTCCTGAGGACCTTTTCTGCGCCTTCCGTCGCCTTCGCGTCGTTCACCGTCACCGGGTAGGCATCTTCCTCGAACTCCACCTCCGCGCGAGCGCCGAAGGTCCTGCACACTCCCCTCGCCACCTCAGCCACTTTCGTTTTCGCCCTCCGCCTGGTCGCTTCGTCAAGGGTCCTTATCGTGCCGTCCAACACCGCCTCGTCCGGGATTATGTTCTCCTTGGTCCCCGAGTGGACCGCGCCCACGGAAATCACGAAGGGCCTAACTGGGTCGATCATCCTGGATGACACCCCCTGCAGCGCCAGAATCAGCTGGGCGGCTATGTAGATCGGGTCGACCGTCTCATGGGGCGCCGAGCCATGCCCTCCTCTTCCGATTATCCTGATCTTGAAGGTGTCCGGGGCGGCCGCAATCGCGCCCTCCTTCATCCCGAAAACGCCCGAGTTCCGGTTGCTGTCGATGTGAAGCCCAAAGACGAAATCCACCTTGGGGTCCTTCATCACCCCGTCCTCGATCATTGGCATGGCTCCTCCCCTGCCCCCGTTCTCCTCTGCAGGCTGGAAGAGGAACTTCACCGTCCCCTGCAGATCCTTCCTGTGGTTTGCGAGTATGCGGGCAGCCCCCAGGAGCATAGCAACGTGCGTGTCATGGCCGCAGGCGTGCATCACCCCCGTCTTCCCGGACTTGAACTCAACATCTGCCAGCTCCTGCACGGGAAGCGCGTCCATGTCTGCCCTCAAGGCGACCACTCTACCCTTCTTCGCCCCCTTCAGGGTCCCCAGCACACCTGTTCCGCCCACCCCCGTCTTCACGCTGATCCCAAGCGCTTCCAGCCTCTCCGCCACGATCTTTGCAGTCCCGGTCTCGTGGTAGGCCAGTTCAGGCCGCTGGTGTATGATCCTCCTGGTCTTGATGATTTCTGGCTCGATGGCCGCGGCCTCCGCAAGGAAATCCATGCGGTGTCCATCTCGGCAGGGGCGGATAAAAGGTCTCATTCCGGAGGTTGGGATTCGGGGGGCGAGATTGAATTGAGCGTAGTTGGCATCGACCTTGCGGGGAGCGAGAAGAGAAACACCGGCTTCTGCGTCATGGACAGCCGGATGCACTGCCGCACGGCGGTCCTCCACACCAACGCGGAGATACTTGAGCAGACCTTCGCTGCGCGACCCAGGGTCGTGAGCATCGACGCCCCCTTGTTCCTGCCCAAGGGAAGGGAGAGCTTGGAAAAGCGGGGCCCGCCGCACTTCAGAGAATGCGACAAGGAACTCCTCAGGATGCATATCAGGTTCTTCCCGATATCGCTCGGCCCCATGCGAATGCTTACGGCCCGGGGGATGAAGCTCAGAGCCGACCTTGAAGGCGGCGGCCTCGAGGTCATCGAGAGCTTCCCCGGGGCCATCCAGGATCTGCTGGGCATGCCCCGCAAGCAGGGGGGCCTCCCATTGCTTGCGGCTGCACTGGAGAAGTACGGCATAGACCTCGGACGTCCCTCAGGCGAGCTGAACGGGGACGAACTGGACGCGGTCACTTCTGCCCTCGTCGGCCTCCACTATGCCAAAGGTGAGTTCAGGGCTATCGGTAACCCCGAGGAGGGGTTGATGATTCTCCCAAGACCTCTCGGGGAATAGGAAGCGTGGGACGGGCCGTGAATCCCCCTTCGCTTACATTTTTAACGCAGATAGGGAGAGCAAAGGGGCATGACGTTCTCGAACCCGGCGAAAGCAGGCGTCGCGCTGTTCATCGGCACGGTTCAGTTCGGAATATTCATGATAGTCGCCGAAGCAGTCTGGCCAAGCTACAGCGTCTCGACAAACTACATCAGTGACTTGGGCGCGAACCTGCCCTCTTCCCAGATCTACAACCCGTCAATTGTGGTCCTCGGTGTCTCTGTGCTAGTCGCTGCGTTATTCCTTCAGCGGTCTTTTCACTGGAAGCCCGCAACCTGTCTGATGGTACTGGCAGGCATCGGCGCGGTGGGTGTGGGCTTGTTTCCCGAAGGGTCACCGTTTTCCCTGCATTCAATCTTTTCTCTAGTCGTCTTCCTCTTCGCCGGCCTTTCCGCCATCGTCACGTCGAGGTTCCAGAAGACACCACTGTCATACTTCGCCATGATTTTGGGAGCGGGGACTCTGCTCGCCCTTATCCTCTACGTGGGCCAGATTTACCTCGGTCTGGGTGCCGGCGGGATGGAGCGGATGGTGGTGTACCCGGTCCTTCTATGGGCAATCGGGTTCGGCGGTCATCTGATGGGCATGGAAGACATGCCGCGTCCCTGAAGCCGGTCAGAAAGGCCGGAATCGACACCAGGAATCGAATGACTAGGTTCTCGCGCCCAGAGCGGGAGCCGTTCCATGCGGCGAATCATCTCCCCTGGAACCGTTCCTTCATCATGCGCTTGAAGGCCCGCTTGTCGTAGCGGTACTCCCTGTCAGCGTCCAGTTCTTCATAGAACTCATCTAAGGAGGTCCTCTTGGACAGGACCTTCGAAGTCCAAAGATCCACGTCCTTCGTCTTCTTGAATGGCATCTTCATCAAGTAGAATGGATAGTCCGCAGCATCAGGTAGAATCCCCACAAAGGGGAGGAAGAGGCTCACGACCCTTGAACCAGTACCGAGATGCTTCTCGAAAAAGGGGACATCCTCCTCGATTTCCTCGAGGCCAGAGTACACGATGGTCGCTTCGGAAATGTCCGACTCCATGAAGTCCTCATTCCTGATTTGGATCCGGTCTGTCAATGCCTGCTTCCTAACTGAGGCCGCTGCCTTGGCCGCCCTTCCCCTGTGCAATTCGATTCCGACCGCCTTCTTGACTCCGAACTCGGCGACCGCAGCAATGCAGAGCTGACCGCGCCCGCATCCGAGGTCGTAAAACACGTCTTCCTCCTTTGCCCCCGCAAGACGAAGCAACTTCCTGATGTGTCTGCCGCTTTGGTAATCTTCAGGACCCAGCCGGTTCATCGGTTGCTCGAACTAGACGCGGTCTTTGCCATCACCTAAACAAGCATTGCGCAAGGGGAATCCTAGGGGCGTTCAATTTCTCGGTTCTGTTGATGCGGGGGGTGGGATTCGAACCCACGAACCCCTGAGGGACGGGATTTCTCAGGATACCGCTTAAGTCCCGCCTCGTTGACCAGGCTTGAGTACCCCCGCATTTGAACCGCGGTCGAACTTCCGTTATTAAGTTGGGGCTGAATCACGAAACGGAGTTCAGAAGGCCTTTCAAACTCTTCGCATTCATTACGGACTTCGCGCCAACCCAGGCCCTCCTCGCCACAGTCACCCCGTAGCCCACGTTGTCCAGCTCTCCAACTCCATGGGCGTCCGAGTCAATTACAATAGGTACTCCCTCCTCCATAGCCTTCCTCCCCCACACCTCATCCATGTCCAGCCTCTTCGGGCTCCCGTCGATCTCCAGGGACTTTCCGTTGTCCTTCGCGGTCTTGATGACCTTCCCGAGGTCGATGGGATTCCCCTCCCTCCGCCCGATCAGCCTGTTGGTTGGGTGGCAGAGGAAGTCGACGGACGGATGAGACAGCGCCTTCACCGCCCTCTCCGTCAACTTCTGCGCGTCCTGTCTGAAGTTCTGGTGAAGCGAAGCCCCCACGAGGTCGAACTCGTCCAGGAACTTCCTGTCGAAGTCAAGCGAACCGTCACTCTTGATCTCAACTTCGACCGCCCTGAGCACCCTGAAGGGAGCCAGCTTATCGTTCAGGCTCTCTATCTCATTCCACTGCTTCCTGAACCTCTCTTCTGTGAGCCCATTGGCCACCCTCACCGACACTGAATGGTCCGTGACCGCCACGTACTCGTACCCCCGCTCCTTCCCGGCCAGTGCCATCTCCTCCAGGGAGGCGGACCCGTCGCTCCAGGTCGTGTGCATCTGGACGTCTCCCTTCAAGTCGTCCAATTTGACCAGGTCCGGGAGCTTTCCTTCCCGCGCGGCATCGATCTCCCCGTGGTTCTCCCTTAGCTCGGGAGGAATGTACCCGAGTCCCAGCTTGGCGTACACCTCCTCCTCAGTCCTCCCGGCCACCCTCTTGGCCCCTTTGTCGAACAGCCCATACTCGTTGAGCTTCCAACCCTTCTCGATGGCGAGGTTCCGCAGGGCGATGTTATGGTCCTTCGACCCCGTGAAGTACATCAATGCGGCCCCGTACTCGTCCTCGCTGAACAGCCGGACGTCCACCTGCTCGCCCTCCTCTAGCTTCACACTGGTGCGCTTGGGCCCGCTCTCCAACACCTGGGCGACCCCGGGGCACCTCTTCATCGCCTCCATCACCCGACCGTCGGTCGAGAGGAGGTCCAGGTCACCCACCGTGCTCTTCCCCCTCCTCAGACTCCCCGCCATCCCCACCTGAATGCCGAGGGCTCCGAAGTAGGCCGACAGCTTCTGGAAGACCCCCTCCGCCTCGGGGAGCAGCATCCTCTTCTCGAAGCTCTGAAGCTTCTCGATCCCTGTCAGAAACGACGCTCTGGCGCTAGCGCCGAATTCGCTGTCCAGCCTCCCGGTCTCAAGGGCCTTCTTCAGCTCCTCGACGCTCGTGATTCCGAGCTCGTGGGAAAGCCTATGCGCAATTCTCGGCCCCACTCCCTGGACCTTCATCAGGAGCGGCACCCCCGGAGGCGTCTTCGCCTGCAAGTCCTGCAGGATCCGCAGCTTCCCTGTGCTGAGATACTCGTCGATTTTCCTCGCTATCCCCTCTCCGACGTACTTGATCTCCTCCAGCCTCTGCTGCCTCCAGAGCTCCTCCACGTCCTCCTCCATGTTCCGGATACTCGTCGCGGCGCGATGGTACGCGATGACCTTGAACCGGTCCTCCCCGTTGGCCTCCACCAGGTCCCCGAGCCTGTCGAGCACCCCTGCAACCTCCTGGTTCTTCATGGCAGCGTTCCGAACGACGAGAGTTTTAAAAGCGCAACCTTTCCAGCTCCATCAATCATGGCAAAATTCCAGAAAGCCTTCATCCTCCTTAGGGTGGCCCCCGGCCACGAGAAGAAGGTCCTCGACGACCTCATGAAGGTGTCGGAAGTCAAGGAGGCACACATAGTTCCCGGAGAATGGGACATCCTGGCCGTGGTCGAGTCCCAGAAGGAGATAATCGTCCCGAGCGACGAACGAATCTATCGGATAATCCTGGACAAGGTCTCGAAGATCAAGTACATCAAGGACACTCAGACCCTGGTCTCCCAGTTCTCGAAGACGAAGTAGTCTACTTCCACCAGCCGAATTCCTTCGGGGTGTCCGTGGTCACGACCCCCTTCCTCCCCTCGACCAGCACGTCGTCCTCGATGCGCACCCCCAGCCTTCCTCTCCGATAGACCCCGGGCTCGACTGTGTAGCACATCCCCCTCCTGAGCTTCTCCCTACCCCCTTCGATGATGTACGGGGCTTCGTGGACCTCGAGCCCTAATCCGTGGCCAGTCCTATGAATGAAATACTCCCCCAGCCCCGCCCTGGTCAGCACTTCCCTGGCTGCCCCGTCAACCTTCCCCACCTCGACGCCCTCCGCCCCTGCCAGGATAGCACCTTCCTCCGCTTCGAGGACCTTCTGGTAGACCTTCTCAACGTCGCGGGCCGCCCCGATACAGAAAGTCCGTGTGATGTCCGCGTAGTATCCCTCGAAGGTGGCCCCGACGTCGAAGATGATGCTCTCCCCTCTCCTGACCTTCTTGGAGGACGGAAGGGAGTGGGGGTCCGCCGCCCTCGCCCCAGACTGGACCAGCATCGCATCGACCTTGCTCGCCCCATTCGTGTAGATCAGTTCGGTGGCCGCCTTCGCCAGCCAGGCCTCTGCGACTCCGTCCTTGATCAGGTCAGGAAATCCTTCGAACGACTTGCCGAGTATCTCCGCCGACTTCTTTAGGAGTCCTACCTCGGTTTCGTCTTTGACCTCCCTCAGCCCCTGCAGAACCGGCTCCGCGTCCTCAAACTTCGTCGCGCCCAACCTCATCAGCTTGCTCAGAAAGAGGAACGGGACCTTCCCCTCGACCCCCCACCTCCCACCGAGCCTAGCCGAACTTGACGCCTCGCTGATGGCACCCGCCGACCCCTGGGAATCCGTCCACGAGTGAATCGCCAGGGGCATCGGACACTCCCTGTAGGGCCCCGCCTCCAGCGCAGGCGCAACCAGGTTCGCGCCTCCCTCCCTCGTGACGAGGAGCATGAACGGCCTTTCCAGGAGGAGCGACTCGACTCCAGTGAAGTATTGCATGTTCGGTCCTGGCACGATTACCACGCCGTCGAGGTCGACAGCCGACAGGTTCTCCCTTAGCCGTGCCAGCCGCGCCGCATAGCTCGCCTTCGGTGTCACCACGCCACCAGTCTCGCCATAATCCGTTAATATCTTGTCCAGTCGGCGATGCTCCGTCTTGGGACTCAAGGAACTGTTCCTTCTAGGACTGGCGAAGCGCTGGATTTCGGGGGTGGACCTCGATTCCGCCGTGAAGGACGCCCAGAAGGCCAACGCCAGGGGAATGGGTGCAGTAGTGAACTTTCTTGGAGAGGAGATCACCGACCCCACTGCTGCGGACGCGGCCACAGACGAATACCTCAGGCTGCAGCAGGCCATCGCGGACAAGGGAGTCAGAGGGTTTGTTTCCCTCAAACTTACACAGCTGGGCCTCGGAGCCGACGAGTCGGGAGCAGCGGCACGGTTCGAGAAGGTGGCAGCAAACGCAGGGAAACTGAACCAGGCCCTGTGGGTGGACATGGAAGGCTCCAAGTTCACCGATGATACCATCGCCATGTACGCGAGAACTCTGGAACGCCATCGGAACCTGGGAATCGCTCTCCAGGCGTACATGAGACGGAGCGAGGCCGACCTCAAGCACCTCTTGGACCTGGGTGCGATGGTCAGGCTCGTCAAGGGAGCCTATCGTGAGAGCAGGGAGGTAGTGTTCCCAAGCAGGAAGGAAGTCTCTGCCAACTACGGCAGGCTGTTGGCGATGCTCTTCGAAGGAGGCGACAGGTTCGCTGTGGGCACCCACGACTCCGCCCTCATCGACGAGGCGAAGAAGCTCGCGGGGTCTAGTCACGCTGAATTCGAGTTCGAGATGCTCAAGGGCATCCGCGACGAGCTGAAGCGAGAGCTGGTTGGTTCGGGATACAGCCTTTCGGAGTACCTCCCCTATGGGGACAGGTGGTTCGCCTACTCCAAGAGGAGGATAACCGAGCACCCGAGCAACGTCTGGCTCCTGCTCCGGTCGCTGGTCTGACGGCCTCCTGGCCGAGGCGGGTAGCGACCGTTGATTACAGGCTCAACTACTCTAGACTCCCCCCGCAAAATACCCGATGCGGCCTCATTGCTTGGCAGATTCAAATGACCGAATACCAAAAGGGGCAAATCTGGGGAGCCTTAAGGAAGGCTTGGAAGGGCTATCGGATCGCCAAGGTCCAGAACGACAATCCAAGGATGAAAGAGTACGCGACCCGCATCCGGACCCTACAGGGCCAGCTTGGAGTTCCCAAGGCCGATTTCCCGAATGTAGGACTGTAGAGGAGCACCGCTCCTCTTCTTCCTTTTTTAGTCTGAAGCGTTTAGGTCTTCTTCTATCTCTTCCAGAATCTCACCGACGACCCTCTGCTGAAGGCCGAGCGACGCAGACATGTCCCCTATCCCGTCCCTCTGCTCCCTCATGATGTACCTGAGCACCTTCTTCCTGTCTGCGGTGCCAAGGGACGTCGTCGCCTTCGCGGCTTCCTTCAGCGCCAGGCCCCGGAGATACAGCAGTACCGCCCTCTGCTCCTCCATTTCGTGGAGCTTCCTGTCAACCTCGGCAATCATCTGCGCCAGCGGCCTGATCTTCGAAGCTTCCTCCGGGTACCTCAGCGCGTCGTTTACCTGAGCCATCACCTGGCTGTGCTCCCCCGGCTCATTGGCGCCCGGAACCGCCCCGAAAGAGAAGATCCGCGCCCTGAACCAACTTGGGGCTAGGTCGATCGTCACCGAGAAGCTCTTCTTCAGCAGGTACTCCTTCCTCTGAGGTCCCCTCGGACTGTCCTCGAGCATGGTGCTCACGAGGCCCGCGTCCTCCATGGTAACCAGGTGCTTGGCGACCAGCTGCTGACTCAGGCCCAGCTCCTTCGACAGCTGCAGCTGGTAGTTGGGCTCCTGGCTCAACCGAGCGATTATCCTCCTTCTTATGGGATTCTCCACCGTCCCCAATACTGCGTCTAACTCAGATTGACCCACTAGTCATCACCCAGAGGTTGTATAGCGGATGACTCTTCTATAAATAGATTCGAAGAGGGTCGGAAGTGATGAAGACGGAGTCTCCGGAGCCCCACGTGCACGGTGCGCGCTCATCCAAACAGCTCTCCAAAGCAACCTGGCCGGACTTCGAGGAGTTCTTCGCCGCCAACAACGGGGTCTGGGGAGGGTGCTGGTGCATGTTCTTCCACGCACCGGAAAAGTGGGACGTCAAGCAGTACCAGAGGAACAGGAAGGCGAAGCACTCCCTGGTGAACGAAGGGCACGCCCACGGGACCCTTGTCTACTGCGGCCAGGACCCGGTCGGCTGGTGCCAGTTCGGCCCCAAGGAGGAGCTGCCGAGGATCGACCGAAGGAAGGGGTACACCCCGACGGCCAACGACATCTGGCGGATCACCTGCTTCTTCATCTCAAGGACCCACAGGAAGATGGGCTTCGCAGAACTTGCGGTGAAAGAATCGGTCGCATCCATGAAAGACCTCGGCGTGACGAGCATAGAGGCCTATCCGGTCGAAGGCAAGCTGTCCGCCTCCCTCCTGTGGAGCGGGACTCCGAAGCTATTCGAAGAGGCAGGCTTCTCCCCCGTCCGTCCACTGGGGAAGAGCAGCTGGGTCTATTCGCTCAGCACGCGTTAGATTTCTTATTAACGCACAGGGATTCTGGTCCGACACTTGGCACCCAGCAAGACAATCAGAGCCGAGCACGCTGCGGTGGCGAGCGAGCAACCCCTAGCAACCCTCGCCGCCTATGACGTTCTTAAGAGAGGTGGAAACGCCTTCGACGCAGCAGTCGCGACGAGCTTCACCCTCGCAGTAACGTTCCATCCTGCCGGCGGTCTGGGAGGTGATTTCTTCGGCATGCTCTACGAAGCGAAGACTGGCGAAGTCCACTGTCTGAACGGCAGCGGCTGGGCCCCTTCCGGGCTGACTCTCGACCTGGTGAAATCAATGGGGAACGACATCCCCCAGTTCGGCCCCCTCACCTGCATGGTCCCCGGGTTCGTGGCCGGGGTCTGGGAGATGCACCGGAAACTGGGGACCGAAGATTTCGGGAAGCTCCTCTCACAACCCCTCGAATACGCTTCTGCCGGATTCCCCGCAGGAGACGGGATCTGCCGGTCGGTTGAAGGAGCCTACTCCGAGCTGTCCAAGGAAGCGAAAGCCGTCTTCGCCCCGAAGGGAAGACCTCTGGCTCCCGGAGACCGGGTCCGACAGGAGAACCTGGGCAGGGTCATCTCAGAGGTCGCAGCCCTTGGGCCCGACGGCTTCTACTCAGGCTGGCCAGCGTCGAAGGTCAGCGACACCATGGAGGATCTTGGCGTCGAATGGAAAAAGGAGGACCTCCGCGACTTCAAACCTGAATGGGTCGAGCCCCTCAAGCTCGATTACAGAGGCACAACCGTCTACGAGATGCCCCCCAACAGTATGGGCGCGACATGTCTCTTGATGCTCAAGCTACTTGAGGACAAAGGCCTTTCGAAAACCGGCCCTCTGTCCCGCCAGAGAATCCAGACCACAATGGGGGCTGTCCTGACGGCGTATTCGCGCAGGGACGCAATCCTTGGTGATCCGAGGTTCTCCAACATCGACCTTACGAAGTTCATGGAGGCCGACGGTCAGTCCGAATTTCCAAGGAGCAGGATCAGCCCCGGAGATACCACTGTCTTCTCCATTGTCGACGCCGAAGGCAATCTCGTCTCCGGCATCCAGAGCCTCTTCAACCATTTCGGGTCTCGAGTCTTCGTCCCCGAGTGCGGGATCATGCTCAACAACCGAGGGAGAGGCTTCAGCCTGTCCGGGCCGAACTCCGTTCAGCCCCGGAAGCGTCCCCTCAACACCCTCTCTTCGATGCTCCTCGAGCGCGACGGCAGACCCTACATGGCGATAGGGACCAGCGGAGGAGACTACCGCCCCCTGCAGCACACGCTCTTCGTCACGAACGCAGTTGACTACGGAATGCCCCTCGAGCAGGTGGTAGGACACCCCAGGTTCCTCTGGGGTGGAGCCAAGAGTCTCCTCATTGAGGCGGGATACGAAACGCCCACTTCGGGAGGGTACGACCTCCAATGGCTTCCCATGCCAGGAAGGACAGGGGTCTGCCAGGGGGTCGAGATCTCCGAGAACTATCGCAAAGCTGTCTGCGACCCGCGAGGGGACGGCATCCCGGCCGGATACTGAGGGTCAGGCACGCCTCCTGTCCCCCGTTCAAGCGTGACATGAGCGGGCCCGGTGGGATTTGAACTCACGACCTACAGCTCTCTTCCCAGGAGGGTAGGAGGCTGCCGCGCTGTCCATATTTCGCTCATTTGATCTGCGCTACGGGCCCAACCGACAGCCGTGAAAAGGT